>MWCN01000131.1 GCA_002070045.1 Candidatus Cloacimonetes bacterium ADurb.Bin211 | reverse complement strand
TAAAAAAATGGTAGCGAGGGAAGGATTCGAACCTTCGACCTTCGGGTTATGAGCCCGACGAGCTACCAGCTGCTCCACCTCGCGTCTAAAATATCAAAAAAATTGAACTTGATATTTCTGTCAAGTTTTTTGCTCAAATTATCTATTATCCCTCTTCTCTATTTACTCTGCTATTTATATTACACTGCAAATTATTTAATTACTCCCTCTTTATAAATAAGTAATGTCCAAGTGATGTGGAGCTTATGTCCAGCTTATGTCCGAAAGTGGACATAAGTTACCCATAAGGCAGATTTTAATTAGCTAATAAAAGTGAGGATGTAGGAAAGATTTATCTATAATATATTTAGTTTACTATCAGAATAGATATAAAAATTTATTATTTCAACTATGATTGTTAAGATACAAAGAGGCAATTTTCATAAATGGATTTATAAGGCTATTCGTAAATTTTATTGACAGCTTATTTGAATAAATAAAATTAAATTAAATTATCAAACTTTAGGAAAGTGAAAGAATATATATGAGAATAAGTAGCTTTTTCATATCTTTAATTATGATAGGATTATCCTTATAGACACAGGTCTAAAATGAGCATTTTGATAGAATATTTTTACACTTGATTTCTGAATTAAATAGAAATGCTTCAGCATAATAAACCTGCACCTCTTTTCCTTCCTGTTCTATTATGGTGTGGAGGTATTGCTGTATCCCGGGCAATAGCCATTCCCTTTATCTGGCAAGCAATTATAGCTCTAGCATTGTTTATTCTGGCTATTTTATTAAAATCTGCTCGTATATATTTGATACTGGGTATTTGTTTTCTTTTAGGTGGAATGCGATGGACAGTTGCTCAACAAACTTCTGTTTTAGAAGAAGTATTTAAAAACAGGTCTCATATTCAACAAGATTCAAGATTTTTGGTTACCAATTTAATATCATCCAAAACAAATCTTTATGAGATAGAATTAAATGAAATTGCTGGAATTAAGATCAGGGAAAATCTACTTTTATATAGCGATTGTAAATTAATACCAGGACAGGAATATTCTGCATTATTAGAAATTATCCCAGCAGCAAAAGATGCAGTTTTGGATATGTATCCCACTCTTCCTCGTGCTTATATCAGGCAGAATTTAAAAGTGGATAAAACAGATAACTCTTTATTCTCTATAGCGTTATGGCGTACAAAATTGCTGGCGAATCTGGAAAATAAGATGGGAGATGAAGCTGAGTTTGCAAAAGCACTACTCTTTTCCGATACTTCTGCTAAAGGTAAATACCGGGATAATTTAACCCGAAGTGGAATGATTCATTTGATTGTAGTTAGTGGATTGCATATCTGGTTTATTTATGCAGTATGTATGATCCTTTTACGAGCTTTCTTACCTCCAAAAATTGCGGAAACCGTATTTCTCATTTTGATAATCTTTTATGCTGCATTAAATTACTGGGCACCACCAGTTTTACGCTCTATTTTGATGATAGGCTTGATGATAATTGCACGCTGGAGAAATATTCCACTTGGTGGTGCACAACTTCTGGCATTAAGTTTATTAATAATTACTGCTATAAATCCTGAACAATTATTTGATATAGGATTGCAGCTTACTTTTCTTTGTGTGGGAGTGATCATACTGGGTCTTCCCTATATTGAATGGATAAAAGCAAAGGATTTACCAGCTTTAAATATACGCAATAAAATGAATAATTTTTTCGATTTATTGCTAATGAATCTGGTTGTTGGTCTGGCAGTAATGCCCTTAACGCTATATTATTTTGGTACTGCTTCGCTAAATGGTATAATTGGTAATATATTAGGAGTTCCTCTTTCTGGAGTTATTTTGATTTTAAGTTTTATTATTCTAATAATTCCGTCTGGAAACTTAATTTCTGCTTCTCTTCTTAATTCCTATCGTTTTCTTCTTTATATCTTTAATCGTTGGACTGAGTTTGTTGCAAGTTTGCCTTTCTATCTACAAAATCACTGGATCACTGGATTACAATTAGCTGGTTGTATTCTGGTGATAATGGGTGGACTTTCTATGTTCAAGAAATTGAGGATACGCTGGCAAAATCTTGTTATCTGTATATCAGGTGTAATTTTAATAATTATTCCTCAATTTCATCATCCAGCTGATAGGGGTATCTATCTTTTCAATTGTAGTAATGGAGATTGTATCTTAATCTCTTTTAATGAGGGACAAAGGATTATGATTGACACAGGTCCACATTATAGAACTTCAGAAAAAAGCTGGGCTTCACAAAAATTACTCCCCTGGATGAACCGCAAAAATATAAAAGAAATAGATTGGTTAATTTTAACTCATCTGGATTCCGACCATTCTGGTGGTTTTCCTGATATAGTAAGTAGTTTAAAAGTAAAAAATATTGCAGTAACAGATGAAACCATTTCAGATGAACGATGGAAGGAATGGGAAAATTCTGCACTATTGAATAAGGTTAACATTCATTGTATTGAAGATACCATCAGTTACAGAGTTGGAGAGGCAAAACTTAAATTTTTACATCCGGCTAAATACTATTATCCTGCTACCTCCAATAGTTCTTCACTGGTAGTAAGAATGGAATACGAGGGGAAGCGCTATCTTTTTACTGGAGATGCTGATATTAATGCAGAATCTTATATGCTCCAACATTATCCAGATGAACTTAAAGCTGACTATTTAAAAGCAGCTCATCACGGGAGTAAAAGTTCCAGTAGTAGAGAATTTGTTAGAGCTGTTCTTCCAGAAGAAGTATGGATATCTGTTGGTCGTAGAAATCAATGGAATTTTCCTCATCCTGAACCGATGTATAATTTTCAGCTTTATGCCCAAAGGATTTGTAGCACTGCCGATGGGACTATCTATCATCCGTTTACACAAAAAGATTGACATCTGAATGAAATCAAAACATAAAGTAATTTAATAACTTAGTGGAGATTGAATTTTATGTCTACTCAGATGGAAGATGTTTTGGGAGTACCTCAGATATTAGAACTGATTGAGGCAGAAGGTGAATTCCTTCAATCAGTTAAAAAGGAATATTTAACTGAATATCCTGAAGATTATTACGATTATTCTCTCTTATCCATTCATTATAAAAACTTAGAACTAATTATGGAAAAGCTTTCTTCGCATAAATCTAAATTGAAGACTATGCTGGAACTTTTAGCGTTTATTCCCAATTTAGAGTTTCCTCTACATAAAAATGTTAAGATTTTAACCGTACATCAATTATATGAAATAAAAGAATATATTTATTACTATAATCAATTATACTATTTTTTGGAAAAGCAAGATTGGTTAGATATCTTTGGTGATTTAAAGGATCTTACCGAATTTTTTGAGATACTGGACCCTGAAGGTTTCGGTTTGCCCATATTTGTTATTTCCTCAGCCTATTCTGACGAAATAGGAGATATCCTGAATAAGCAACTGAAACTGATACAAGAATTAAAAGAGTCCCATACACAGCTTCTTGAAAAAGCCAAAAAGGAATTGCAGATTCCTTACCTCAAAGACAGTTTCACAGTTTCACGAGCTGAAACGGAATTGGCTGACCGGATAATTCACTCTCCCTATTTTGTTTTAACTGCAGAGAATGTGGCAAATTATAGTTTTGCTCTGGCTGATGATGAACATTGTCTGGAACTTAAAAAGAAAATAAATAATCTTCAGGAGAAATTGGAAGCAGAAGAACATTATGTATTACAAGAATTGACCGATATTTACCGGGAATGGGAAAGTGAAATATTTTTAAGCTGGCTATCTTTAAGAAGGGGAGCATGGAAAATTCTTTTGAGCAACTTTGCTTTTAAGTATAACTGTTCTATACCGGTTGTCTGGCATAAAAAAGCCATCATAGTTAAAAAAGCAGTTAATCTTCCTTTAAAACGACATCTAGAAAGTATGGGTAGAAAATATCAACCTGTAGATTATGAATTTAGTGGTTCTGTTTCTCTTTTAACAGGTCCTAATATGGGAGGGAAAACTACGGTTTTAAAAACTATAGGTCAGTTTTGTACTCTACTTCACTATGGTATTCCTCTTCCCTGCGAAAGTGCAGAATTACCATTATTTAAACACATCTGGTATAATCAATCGGAGACAGATAATAATGCGGATTTAAGTAGTTTTGGAAGGGAAGTGGTATCTTTCACTCAGGCTATACAGCAATCTGGTACAAATCTATTTCTTTTAGATGAATTTGCTCGTGGTACTAATCCAATTGAAGGCGAACTTCTTGTCTCTGCAGTATTACAATATCTTGCTACCACAAGAAATATGAGTATTGCTGCAACGCATTTTTCTGCACCTACAATGCTTCCCAAAGTTACTCAATATAGTATAGCAGGTTTAAATCTGAATAAAATTAAAGCTCAAAATCCAAGAGATGCTAATGAGAGGCTAAAAATTCTCAATGAGGCAATGGACTATAGCATTAAGCGTCTGAAAAAGAATGAAGCTCCACCCTTGAATGCTATAAATGTGGCAAGAATTCTGGGAATGCCAGAAGAGATTTTAAAATATACTGAGATTAAAGATAAATGAATAGATTAACTCTATCTGAGACCATTGAAATTAGTATGGAAATTGGCAGAATCTTGCTTCAAAATGGTTCTACGGCAAATAGAGTGGAACTTATGATGTGCAAGGTCTGTAAAATTTTTGGTTATCCTGAAACTGAAGCTTTTGTAACACCCACGGGTATTTTTCTTACTGTTTCTGAAAGTAAAGAAAATATCACCACCAGTATTAAGAGAATAGAAAACAGGCAAACGGATCTGGGGAAAATAACTAAAATTAGTCATCTGGTAAACGATATGGAAAGACAATACTGTAAAGAAGGAGTATGTTACTGGAATGCGGATCAATTTAGAGAAGAGCTAAAACATATTGAAAAGGAAAAAGCCTGGCCTGACTGGTTTACTATTCTTTGTGGAGGCTTGACCAGCGGAAGTTTCTGCCTTTTATTTGGAGGTAGCTGGATGGAATTTGCCGTTGCTTACACGGTTGGTGTGCTGGTAAGTCTATCTTTAAAACTTCTGGGGAATTTAAAACTAAATAATTTTCTCCTCCATATTCTGGGAGCTGCTTTAGTAGTAGTTTTTGCCAAAGTCCTAGATATCTGGGTTCCCTATATAAAACTGGATAACATAATTATCGGGGGAATAATGCTATTAGTTCCAGGTTTAAGTTTTGTTAATGCCATTCGTGACGCTATGAGTGGAGACCTTGTCTCTGGAACTGCAAGAGGTGTGGAAGCTTTATTTTTAGCTATTGCTATTGCTGCTGGAAGTGGTATAATGCTAAAACTGTTTGAACTGTGGGGTATGTAAAAATGCGACCTTTTGACCATCTAACTATGATGCAATTCTGCTGGTCTGCACTATCCATTCTCGGGTTTTCTATAAGAGTTAATTTAAGAGGCTGGAAAATTTTTTTGATAGCACTCGGTGGAGGATTGACCTGGGCATTTTATCTCATATTTCTTTATTTTAGTGAGTCTTTGCTTTTTTCTGTCTTTTTCTCAGTGCTACTCGTTTGTATCTATTCAGAGATTGTAGCAAGGTTAAGTAAGATACCAGTATCTGTATTTGTAACCTGTGTTATTATTCCTCTTGTTCCCGGGAGTAATCTTTATTATGCTATGCAAGCTTATATTGCTGGAAACAGCACAGTCACTTCTCAAAATCTATATAAAGTTTTGTTGATTTCTGGAACGATAGCTTTAGCTATAGCGGTAGTTAGTAGTGTAACTAGTATTATCTTAAGAGTTAAAAGCAAATTTTAGGAGCGGAAAAAGATGTATAAATCAATTAAACAAACGAATCTGGAAACAAGAATACTAAAAATGTTACAAGGCAAGCCATTACAGGCAGTGCAAATGATTTTTGATGACCCTGAACTTCAGACTATGCAAGAATATGCTAATATTGTAGCTATCAAAAGATTAGGTTATAATGACCATGGACCAGTCCATATGCGTAAAGCTACTTTAAATGCTATTCAGATGTTCAAATTACTCAATGAAGCAGGTATCAAAATGAATCTGGAAAAAGAAGGAGTGGGAAAAGCAGAAGACTCACTAACTGCGGTTCTTCTATCTTCTTTATTACATGACCTGGGTATGTCTATAGCGCGAGATTCTCACGAAATCCTCTCTATTCAGTTGGCTATTCCTTTTATAGATAGTATCTTAAATGCAATATACAGCCCTGAAGAGCTGATGACAAAGACAGCTATTAAAGCCATTACTATTGAGGGAATCTTTGGTCATATGGCAACAAAACATATCCATTCTCTGGAAGCAGGTCTGGTATTAATTGGAGATGGAAGTGATATGGAAAAAGGTAGAGCCAGAATTCCTGCTATGCTTTCCAGTGAACCCCGGGTGGGAGATATTCATCGCACCTCTGCTAGTGCCATTCAAAAAGTTCGGATTCATAAAGGGGAAGAAAAACCTATTGCTATTACGGTTGAAATGAATGCTTCAGTAGGTTTCTTTCAAGTAGAAGAGGTATTTTTCCCCAAAATAAATAATAGTCCAGTCAAGCCATATATAGAACTTTATGCAGGTGTAATAGATCGTGAAATGTTGAGATATTTATAGTTTTAGGATTGTTACCTAAGAAGAAAAGCCGCTTCCTTAGTCCGGAAGCGGCTTTCATTATATTTATTTTAGCTAATGATTACAGAGCCATTCTGATAATCCAGCTTAATTTGAGGTCCAACTTTACCCGCAATTATAGCCCTTGCCATTTGGTCCTCAACTTCTTTTTGAATCAATCTTCTTAAAGGACGTGCACCATATTGAGGATCATATCCAGCCGTAGCCAGATAATCCACCAATGCATCAGTCCAGCTAAGTTCTATGCCTTTTTCTTTAATTCTTTCTGCCAGTTGATTGAGCTGGATTTTTACAATATCTCTTATATTCTCACGGCTAAGACGATGGAAGATAATAATATCATCTAAACGGTTCAAGAATTCAGGACGGAAATATTGTTGTAGAATACTCATCAAATGAGGTCGTAATGCTTCCAGATCCTCTGCTTCATAAATCTCTTGTGAGGCAATATTGGAAGTCATTATGATGATAGTATTACGGAAATCTACAGTTCTTCCCTTTCCATCTGTGAGTCTTCCATCATCCAGAATTTGTAAAAGGATATTAAACACATCGGGATGAGCTTTTTCTATTTCATCAAATAGGATAACCGAGTAAGGTCTCCGACGAACTCCTTCCGTTAAATAACCGCCTTCCTCATACCCAACATAACCTGGAGGAGCCCCAATCAAACGAGAAACTGAGTGCTTTTCCATAAATTCACTCATATCCAGCCTGATCATAGCTTTTTCAGTGTCGAAGAGATAAGCTGCCAGAGCTTTTGCCAGCTCAGTTTTACCTACTCCAGTTGGCCCTAAAAAGAGGAAAGAACCGATAGGACGATTGGTATCACTTAAGCCACTTCTGGAACGCCGAATAGCATTTGCCAGAGCAGTGATGCCTTCTTTTTGTCCAACAACTCGCTGAGAAAGGATCTCTTCCAGATGGAGTAGCTTTTCCATCTCACTTTGTATAAGTTTAGACACTGGTATATTAGTCCACTTAGAGACAATTTCTGCGATGAGTTCTTCATCCACCTTTTCTTTGATTAGTGGCTCATAATCACCAGAGGCATTCTCGCGTTGATTGATAAGCTCAGCTAATTCCTTTTCTTTTTCTTTAATGATTCCATAACGCAATTTTGCTGTAGTTTCATAATCACCTTCACGTTCTGCTTTATCAGCCTGTAATTTTAAGGATTCAATTTCAGCTCTCAAAGCACGAGTTCGTTCAAATAACTTTTTCTCGTTTTCCCATCTCAGGCGTAAAGTGTTGCGTTTTTCAGTGAGTTCTGCTATTTCTTCATTAATCTTTTCCAGACGCAGTTTGGAGAGTTTGTCTTCTTCTTTGGCGAGAGAATATTTTTCTATTTCCAGCTGACGAAGTTTACGTTCCACTTCATCCAATTCAGTGGGCATAGAATCCATTTCCATTCGCAGTTTTGCACAGGCTTCATCTATAAGGTCTATGGCTTTATCGGGGAGAAATCTATCTGAGATATAACGGTCACTTAAAACTGCAGCAGCTACAAGTGCTGTATCTGTAATCTGTACACCGTGATGAATCTCATATTTCTCACGAATTCCACGAAGAATAGAAATGGTATCTTCCACACTGGGTTCCTGAACCATTACTGGCTGAAAACGTCTTTCCAGGGCGGGGTCTTTTTCTATATGTTTACGATATTCATCAATTGTAGTAGCACCAATACAATGTAAAGTACCTCTTGCTAATGCAGGTTTGAGCATATTGGAAGCATCTACCGCTCCTTCTGCTGCACCTGCTCCTACTACAGTATGAATCTCGTCAATAAAGAGGATAATACGACCTTCAGACTTTTCTACTTCTGAAAGTACTGCTTTTAATCGCTCTTCAAACTCACCTCTAAACTTTGCTCCAGCTAAAAGAGCAGCCATATCCAGTTCCAGAATCTCTTTATCTTTCAAATTTTCTGGGACATCTCCATTCACTATTCGTCTTGCCAATCCTTCTACAATAGCTGTTTTACCTACACCAGGTTCACCTATAAGGATAGGATTATTCTTCCTTCGGCGAGAAAGAATCTGAATGGTACGACGAATCTCCTCATCTCTTCCTATTACGGGATCTAACTTATCCTGACGAGCAAGTCGGGTGAGATTCCGAGTATATTTTTCTAATGCCTGATATTTTGCCTCAGGATTCTGGTCAGTAACGCGCTGATTACCCCTTAACTCTTTTAAAGCTAAAAGTAGTTTATCTGGAGTTACTCCAGCATTTTGAAGTAATCTAGCTGCTTCTTTACCTTTTTCTACTAACGCTAAAAGAATATGCTCCAGACTGATATAATCGTCCTGTAACTGGTCCGCTTCTCTTTCAGCCTGGTGTAAGATGTCCAGAACTTCCTGAGCAAGATAAACCTGACCACCACTTACCTTGGGCAATTTTTTTAAGGCATCTTCTACTTTTCTTTCCAGATCAGTAGTATTTACTTCTAGCTTCTGCAACACCGGAATCACTAAAGATTCCGTTTCTTTTAGCATTGCGGCTAGTAAATGTAAATCTTTTATCTCTTGATGCCCATTTTCTTCTGCAATCTGTTGCATTCCCTGTAGGGCATCTTGACTTTTTATAGTAAACCTTTGTGCGTTCATATTCAACTCCTTTTAATAAAAAGATAAGTAAAAAAAGTAAAAGGGCAAGTAAAATTAGCAGTTTAATAAGTAGACTGCTAAAAAAATTTTGAGGGTTATAACATATTTATTTTATATATGTTATAAGAGTCAATCTCATCTTGATGGTATTGACCTTTCCTATATTATCTTATAATGGTTCATTGAGAATTTCATTTACAAAAGTAGGAAGAATAAAAGCACCATAATGTAGTTTTGAATTGTAATATTTAGTTTTTAAATCAGCTTCTTTGATTTTACTTTCTATATCATTAGAGAGAGGATTATATTTTTTTGAAGCTAACTGGAAAAGCCACAAACCTGCTTGATAGGTTTGAATTGCAGCCACATAAGCTTTTACCAGGGGAAATAATGATTTTAAATCTAGATTAACTTGAGAGATAAGTTCTGCCAATTCAGGAATCCAGGGACTTTCAGATTGGAGACATAAAATGCCATCCTCTTCCAGAATATGGTAGCAATCCTGGAAGAAGGGTAGGCGGAAAAGACCTTCTGCGGGTCCAATGGGATCAGTAGAATCCACCAAAATAACATCGTACTTATCCGTGCAATTATGTACATACTTAATGCCATCGGTGAAGATTAATTCCACTCTCGGGTCTTGAGCTGAGGAAACTAGCTGAGGGAAATATTCTTGAGAGACTTGAGTGACCATCTCATCAAGTTCTACCAATACTACTTTTTCTACCATTTTATGTTGTAAAACCCGGGTTAAAGTTCCACAATCGCCACCACCGATAATAAGTATTTTTTGGGGATGGGAATGAGTGAACATTGTAGGATGGACGAGCATTTCATGATAAGCAAATTCATCCTTTTCTGTCAGCATCAAATCACCATCTAACAAGAGCACTTTTCCATAAGCTGGAGTCTCTACCACTTCAATCTTTTGGTAAGGACTCTGGATGCTTTTCAAGACCTCGGTAACCTCAAAGGTCAAGGCTTGATATTTACTTTGATAATCTATATGCCAATAACTCATAATTTTTCAATAAGGTTTATGTTTTATTGGTTCATCTCCGGTATCAAAAAGCCCTCTTCTCAATTCCATATTACTGGTATGTTTGCTTTTAAAACATTTTTGCAGGTGCTTAAAGAGATCCCAGGGAGAAATAGTTTGACCACAGGTAAAGATATCTACAGCAGCATATCCATATTCAGGCCAGGTATGGACAGCCACATGAGATTCAGCAATTACCACTACTCCACTAACACCATAAGGGCTAAATGAATGGAAAGTATCACTTACTACTGTAGCTTTTCCTATTTCACAAGCTTCTAACATTGCTTTGCGAATAGCTTCTTCATCACGCAGAATGTCCTCATCACATTCATAGAATTCTGCTAAAATTTGTCTGCCTAATGCTTGCATTTTTTCACCTCTGTAGTTTTATTTTTTTGAAGGCATAAAAGGAAAATCCGAAGAACTCGGATTTTGGGAAATATCCTTCTTCGGAAACTTATCAGGCGTTTAGCTGAACTAAGTTTCCGATCACAGAGGTTTCAATGTTGCGCTAAAAACGGAAAGTTGTAGCAATACCTCCTTATCGTCCGTCCAGATGCCATTAAAACATCTGGCATAAAGAGCTTCCCGGCAACAGACAATGCGCAAGAAACAATCTTTTTTCATGACGACTCCTTAGCTTTTATATTCTTAATACATTATAAGCCTTTATCTATTTTTGTCAATAAAAAAATGCTCATATTTTGTTGAATTAAAATAATAAAGGTACTTCTTCTTATCATCTGTTTTGGGGTTACAATTAAAATATAAGGAGAAAATGCGCTTCTCCGGATAGATCTTTAATAAGTAAAGAGTTTAATGTAGTTAATTATTTTGTTTGCATAATGCTTTTATAAAACTAAAATATATTTAAGAAACATTATATAAAGAGAAGAATAAAGTAAGAAGTTTATCTGCTCTTTTAAAACCTTAAAAAACATAATAAGAACATAGTATTTTCTTATATTTTAGTTAATTAGAGGTTCTGATTATGAAAGGTATGCGTCAAATAGCGGTGGATCAATTGGTGAAATATTTGACCAGTGATCCTGTTAAAAAGATTTCTAAAATAGTAGCGTTAGTTCAAAAACTGGATAGAGGGCATAAATATTCGGATGTGATGGACATTATAGCAGATGCTTTGATGGGAGAGAGTGATGTCTGGAAGAAATTTACTGAAGATTTATTCAAGGAAGTAGACAATAAATCACTTCAGAAACTGGCAGAATGCTTCCTGGTTAATGTTGCTTTTGTAGGTGGACCTAAACGGGATAAGATTAAGGAAAAGTATAATTGCAATGTTCCTCTGGCACTTTTAATAGACCCAACGAGTGCTTGTAATCTTAATTGTGTTGGTTGTTGGGCAGCTCAATATGGGAAACAGCACAATCTTTCCTATGATGTTTTAGATTCTCTGTGTCAGCAAGGAAGAAAATTAGGGATTTATTGGTTTCTTTTTTCTGGAGGAGAACCTTTGATTCGTAAACAAGATATCATTCGTCTCTGTGAAAAGTATCAGGATAGCTATTTCTTTGCCTTTACTAACGGCACTTTAGTGGATGAACAGTTATGCGAGGATATCAGAAGAGTGGGTAATTTTACTCTGGCTTTTTCTATTGAAGGTAATGAAGCAAATACTGATATGAGAAGGGGTAAAGGATGTTATAAAAGAGTGGTAGAAGCTATGGATTTGATGAAGGAACATAAACTCTTCTTTGGCTATTCTACATGTTACACTCATTACAACACAGAAAGTGTGGCTTCCGATGAGTTTGTAGATGAGATGATAGCTCGTGGTTGTCGTTTTGCCTGGAACTTTACCTATATTCCAATTGGTAAAGATGCTCAGTTAGACCTTATTGCCACTCCAGAACAGCGTGCTTTTATGTATAAAAGAGTTCAGGAAATAAGGAAAACTAAACCTCTTATAGCTTTGGATTTCTGGAATGATGGAGAGACTGCTCATGGTTGCATTGCTGGCGGGAGAAGTTATCTCCATATCAATGCTGCTGGTGATGTGGAACCTTGTGCTTTCATCCATTATGCTAATGTTAATATCCATAAAGTATCTCTTCTGGAAGCTTTACAGGCACCACTTTTCAGGGAATATAAAAAGCATCAACCCTTCAATCCCAATCCTTTACGTCCCTGTCCTCTTTTAGATAATCCGGAAGTCTTGATTGAAATGGTGAATAATGCTAATGCTTATTCCACCCAATTAGAAGGACCTGAACCAGTAGAAGAATTGTGTTCTAAAACTAAACTTGCAGCTCAAAAATGGGCTCCCGTTGCTGATAAACTCTGGGAAGAAAGACAGCAAATTAAGAAAGAAAAAATAGTGAAAGAAGCAAAAAGATAGGAATATTTATTTTTATTCTTAGGAAATTAACAGAGATAGATTAAAGTTATTTAACTTACGATGGAGTAATGCTTTTAATTAATTCCTGCAAAAGGGCAATAGAATAAGCTTTAGCACCAACACCATTTTCCGCTACTGGTCCAACACAGGATGGACAACCTTCTTTACAAGGACATTTAGTCACCAAATCTAATGCTGCTTCCAGAAGTTGGGTATGCAGGTCATAAAGTTTGCGGGAAAGACCAATACCACCAGAAATATTATCATAGATAAGGATAACTGGATTGTTCTGTGTAAGAACAGATTTATCTTCACAAAAGACATCCAGGTCTTGACGGTCACACATTAAAAAGAAAGGTGCAAGATTCACTAAGAGATAACCGGTAGCAGAAACTCCATTCTGTATTTGAACAGCTTGTTCAGCTAAACGATGACATCTGGGACATAAAGTTACTAAGTTTAAAGGGTTATTTGCTTCTTCTGGATGATCAAATTTACGAAAAGGAATTATATGATGAATGTGATGAGGAGCATCCTTTTCAATTGCACCGCAATGCTGGCAGCGATAACCATCTCTTTTTCTTATAGATTTAGTAATTGCCTGCCAGTTTTTCCCATAGTCATTTGGTTCTGAATTCCATAAACCCTGTTCTTTAACTTTATCTACTATTTGAGAAGAAATTCCCATCCACCAGGCGATGGTTTCCAGGTTAGTTGGAGGTAAATCCAATTCTACCCTCTCTAATACTTCCTGAGTGAAGAATTTTAATTTTTTAAAACCAGTAATGGTGGTAGTTACTATCACCTGTCCAAAGTATTTATCGGAACTACCACAGTTTTCCTTTTTTAAGAGGTTTTTGCATTCTATAACAGTTTGACGAGTAGCTTGGGTAAAATAGTTTACCTGGACGGGTTTTACTTCTGCTTTATTATGCTCCAGGTCAAGGTTAGTAACCTGCCAGGTATCACCTTTATCCAGATAAATTGCCTGAGGATGAACCATCCAGAGAGCACTGGAAGAATCCACCGTTCCAATAACTTCATTATTGGAGATAATCTCAACCTGGCTGGAAAGATTGCGAAGGGACACTTCTGCAGCTGGGTAGGTTTCTGGAGCACAGATATAGCGGCCATTTGCTTTTTTGATTTTTCCTTCTTGCAGTAAAACCTGAAGGTAAGGGAAAATATGTTCACTACCCAAACTTCCAAAATCTTCATTTTCCATTAAAGCAAGGTCATGGATAGCACATAAAAGCTGACTCTGAAGTATTTCAGAATGGTCAGGAGAGATAAGTGCATTTTCTGGATTGTTTTCAAAGAGATACTCTGGATGATGACAGATGTATTGGTCTAAAGGATTAGTTCCAGCTATCAGGATTGCAAGTGCTGTATTATTTTTTCTTCCAGCTCTGCCAGCTTGTTGACGAGTAGCAGCTATAGTTCCTGGATAAGTATTCATAAAAACAGCATCCAAACCTCCTATATCAATTCCCAGCTCTAAGGCATTAGTAGAAATAACCAGATTGATTTTCCCTTCTCTTAAATCTTTTTCTATCTCTCTTCTGTGTTCTGCTAAGTATCCACTTCTATAGCTTTTTATCCTATTTTTATATTTATCACCCTTGCTAAGATACAGATAGACTATTTCCACACTTCTTCTGGAACCGCAAAAAAGAATAGCCTGTCCTTTATGCTGTAGCCAGCGTTTAGCTAACAAAGTAGATTCCATTAAAGCACTTCTTCTGATTCCTAAAGCATAATCTACTATGGGAGGATTTACAATGAAAAATAACCTTTTGCTATGAGGAGAACAGTCTTTAGCTACCAGATGAACAGGTGCTTCCAGCAAGGTTTCTGCTAGTTCTTTAGCATTAGCAACGGTAGCTGAAGTACAAATAAATTGAGGAGAACTCCCATAAAATTTACAAATCCTTTTTAATCGACGGATAACATTCGCAAAGTGCGATCCAAACACACCTCTATAGATATGAACTTCATCCAGAACTATCCATTTTAAGTGGGCAAAGAAATTACTCCAGAGATAGTGATTAGGTAAAATCGCCAGATGTAGCATATCCGGGTTGGAAAAAATAAGATGAGCTTTATTTCGGATATTTCTTCTCGCTCCAACTTCAGTATCTCCATCGTATATTCCTGTGTAAATGGGAGGTATGCTGGAATTTTCTTGTATCAATCCTTGAATCAAACCTTGTATCTTTTGCTTCTGATCTTGAGCTAAAGCTTTAGTAGGGAAAAGCAGAAGTGCTCTACTTTCAGGAGAAAGTAGCAAAGTCTGAAGGATAGGAAATTGATAACAGAGGCTTTTACCACTGGCTACACCTGTAGTTAAAACTACATTTTCTCCCGTCAATGCTGTTTCAATAGCCTCTTTTTGATGGGCATAGAGCTTAGCTATTCCTCTTTTCTTAAGCATTGAAAGTAAATAAAGATTGCTTTGCGAAGGAAAATCTGTCCAGATAGCTTCTTTTGGTTCAAGTTCCTGTTGTGCAACTATCTGAGTTCTGAATTTTTCATCAGTCAGTAGTGAATAAATAAAGGCTTCTATATCAAATGATGGCATTTTTTGCCTTTATGGGAGAATTACCACTTTTTTCTGTAATCTTTCTTTTGCTGATTCCAGATTAATAAGATAGATGCCAGCGGATAGCTCTGGAAGATACTTATCCTGTCTAAATTCAGTAATTTGTCTAATACTTATTAGTTTCCTGCCTCTGATATCATATATCTCTATATTAAAAGGAACTTTATTGGTACTTATCACGGTAAAATTACTACGAGCTGGATTGGGATATACTATAAAATCGGAAGAAGATATAACTTCATCATTTATGGGAACATAACCTCCTTCTCCAGTTATAACTATATCATCCAGATAAAGTGTTAGAGCATCCCAGGAGACACAATTAAAACCAAGATAAACTAATTGATTTTCCCAGGACCTTAAATCAAAGGTATATTCTGTCCATTCTGCAGGGACTGAAATCCAGTTTCCTGTATGTAAGGATATAAAATGGGATAGATTGGTATCAGTGGTAGAAAGCATAACCTTCAATCTTTCCAGACCATAATCAGAAGTATGTGAACGAGCCCAAAACTTCAGCTGAGGATTATTACCTAAAAATAATTGTGGTGAAATGAGCCAATCGTTGTTAGGAGGATTGATACTGGCTAAGGAAGCTAACATTCCTGAGCCACTATGAGGCTGTATTGTGGTTAAAGGAGGTGTGGTCAATAAGGAAAAAAAGGAAATCCATCCGTGAGCTTGACCTTCACCGGGAAAATCAATTTCCTGCCAGCCCCAGGTTTCAGATAAATCTATATCCAGATTTTGCCATTGACCAATGCTTGCACTAAAAGGAAAACATTCCTCAAAACTTTCTTCCAGAATAAGGTGAGGTATGTTTTCAGGTATGTGTACTGTAACCGTGTTAGAAGGGGCAGATATTTCACCAATCGCATTTTCTGCTCTAACATTATAATAATATGTCTGTCCTGCATAAACTTCTGCATCTTGATAGAACAGATTATAAGATACGGCAAAGAAAGTCCCATTTTTGTAAATCCTATAAAGTATAGGATTGCCATTTTGAGGAGGTTCCCAGTTTAATTCCACTCTTCCGGAAATATAATATCCACTAAGATTTTGAGGAGGTCCTATGCCAAGTCCTGCTGTAGTAAAAGACCAGATAGGACCAGAATATGTGTTTTCTGCTTGATGTGCGATAACCTGCCAGTAATAAGTGTGCCATAGTTGAAGGGGTTCATAGGGATACCATTCTGTGAGGCTCAAATTTTGTGCTACCAGATTCATATTATCAACACTTATTCCCAGATAAAGGTCAAAAGAACTGGCAGAACTTTGCCAGAATAGACCAGTATTTATTGAAACTTCTGTAGCACCATTTGCTGGAACAGGCTGAGTGGGCATATAGCCATAGCTAGTGAATTCTAATTTTATATTGGGATAGGAATTACGAGCGAAAAAATAGTTTTCTATAGGTGGAACTGGAGGATTGGCTGGATCTGGATTATTGGTTATATCAGTATAAACGATGCCCCGAACTTCTGATGCATTAGTGCATAGAAATTCATCAGAAGTAGAACTTCCCCCAGAACTATTTTCATCTACAGCTATAAGTAAACTTTCTTCACCATCATAATAAAAAGGAGTAGTAAAATTGATTTGTAACCAGCCCTGTCCTGGTAAACTTCCAGAAAAATCTGCATTGTTTAAGGCTCCATCGTAAACGAGGGTTAAGCTATCTATAGGAACAAAGGTGGATAGGGTTTGACGAGGAGTGTGACCTAACCAGACTTTCCATTCACCATTATTTTGTAAAAAGTGATTACTGACAATAGAGTATTGAAAGGAAATAGAGCTGATATTACCGGCTCTATTGATGAGTGTTGCAGGATAAACCTGTTGAGAATAACTATAAGAACGATAAGCTTCAATCGGTAAGCTCTGATTGGTCAAAGTTCCATTTCCTACTTGAATTATTTCCGCCTGCATAAAAGGGCAAAGCACTATAAAACTAAAAAATAATCCTATCTTCCTCATAAATTCATTATCCTCAATTTATAATTCTTTTACAAAAATAATCTTTTTTAATCTTGCTTTTTAGGCAATAAAAAAGTTAAAAAGACAAATTATACTATTGAGAGCTAACATTGTTCTGCTATCATAGTTAACACTGTATAAAGATTAGATAATTGCATTTTGTTCAAATATATATTTTTAGTTTGTAAATCATTGCTATTAAAATGAGGCATTAATTCTCTTATTCTTTCATTTTTACTCAGTATTTCAATTTTTTTCTGAATAAGGTTGATAATAGAAGGTGAAGTAGGCTGTGGTCTTACCATATATTTCTTTAATTTAATAGGATATGGGAAATTACTCAAGAAGTATTTGCATTTCTTTAAAAGTAAATAGTTCCAAGTATCAAGTCTCAATTTTTTTCCAGCAAAAGGTACTTTTAAAATAGCTGGATTCAATGCTTTCTTTAACCTGGTTTGAAATTCCTCAGTTGCTTCAAAATCTTTGCTTACTAAATGTTTTGTATGAACTAAACTAATTCCTGGCATCTATTATCCTTTCTAAATACAATCATTAGTTATTCATAATATAAATAATTAATAAATCGTCAATTAGTTATTATGCTTTTATAATATTTACATCTAATCCCTATTTTATTATAAATTGAAAGAAGATAATTAAGTTCAACCGTTTGTGGAATATCCAAATAAAAATTCAAAACAGAAGAAAAAACAGAGTCTTGACAATTCTTAGCTTTTATTTTTAATATTCAAAAAAGAATTAATTGGAAATTGAGGAAAAATGAGTAGTACACCACGTGGAGAAAGATTGATTATCACCTTTCTGGGAAATCGTAATGGTGGTAAATCCAGCCTTATAAATGCCTTAACAGATCAGGAGATAGCGATTGTTTCTGAAGTTCCAGGAACAACGACAGATCCAGTAGCTAAACGCTATGAACTCCTTCCTTTGGGTCCTGTCACTTTTTATGACACTGCGGGACTGGATGATATGGGAGAATTGGGAGAAAAAAGAATTAGAGCAGCATATAAGGTGCTCTTTAAGACTGATATGGCAATCTTTGTTAATGATGGCAGTCCTTTTCAGGAAAATGAATTAAATGCTTTGCAAAGATTAAAAGAGATGAAATTGCCTGTTCTGGTTATCTTCAATAAATCGGACCTCAGAGAGCCCGATCCCCAAAATATAGAATTTTGCCAACAAAATGATTTACCGTGGGTTTCAGTTTCAGCAAGAACAAAAGACAACATCACTTTAGCTAAAGACAAAATCATTGAACTGGCATCTTCTTATGGTAAAGAAGAGCGACCCTTGGTCAGTGATATTATCTATCCTGGAGATAGAGTTATTCTGGTCACTCCCATAGATGCTTCTGCACCGAAGGGAAGATTGATTCTTCCCCAAGTACAGGTTTTGCGAGATTTGCTGGATAGCGGAGCAGTCACTACGGTGGTTAGAGAATTTGAATTAGGAAAAGCTTTAGCTGCCTTAAAAAGTGAACCCGACCTGGTTATTACAGATTCGCAAGTGATCCAGAAAGTAGTCTCAGAACTTCCTCCTCATATTCCTTTAACAACTTTTTCTATTCTCTTTGCAAGATATAAAGGAGATCTGGAAACACTGGTTAAAGGTTGCCAGAAGATTGATGATTTAAAAGAGGGAGATCGGATTTTGATTGCGGAAGCTTGTTCCCATCATCCTCAAAAAGATGATATCGGTAGAGTGAAAATCCCTAACTGGCTAAAAAACTATGTTCATAAAGATTTGAGTTTTGATATTTCTGCCGGAAGCGATTTCCCTGAGAACCTGGAAGATTATGCACTTATTATACATTGTGGTGCTTGTATGCTCAATCAAACAGAGATGAATAATAGAATCCGTGAAGCAGAGCGAAGAGGCGTTCCAATAACCAATTATGGACTCGCTATATCCAAATTGCACGGATATTTTGAGCGCACCATAGCCCCTTTAAAATTCCCTTCAGAACATAATTAACTTCCTTATTTAACAATGTATTATTATCTAATTTTGGGTAGAAGCTTTTTAACAATGGAAGGATTCAAGCGTTATTTATTAAACGCTTGATATCAGGGCATAGGTAAGAGATTAACCTAGTGTAAATAAGCAACGATACATATAGTTAGATAAGTATAATATACAATTTTACAAAGTTAAACAAAACGGTTTTAACAGTGTTAATTAAAATTTTACTGCTCTTTTACAAGATTGGGGATAATTTATCACTTATTCTGAACAATCAACAAATAAATGTATGCTTTTCTTCAATTCAAAATTAATATATCAGACAAAAAGGATAGATTAGCAAATATAAAGTTGGATATAACTGCTTAATTTAAAAAGAGATAAAGGGAATGAATCTTGGCAAGCAAGAAGAATAAAAACACACAAAAAAAGAATTTATTGAAGCAAAAGAAGTTCTTGATTTCACGCACTTATCGCGTATCCATTAGGGAAGGTATTTTTGCTCAGATTTATGGAAACCTTGCTAATATAGGAAGCAGTTTTATCACTAAATTTATGGTACTTTTAGGTGCCACTCCAATGCAATTTAGTATACTTAGTTCTTTAGGGCAGGTTTCGGCGGTATTTCAGCCTTTAGGGGTGGCATTAACACATAGATTGAAGAAAAGAAAGAAAGTCTGTATTTGGGTTACAGGAATAGGTAGATTTCTTAGCTTTTTCATAGGAGCAGCCTGGTTTTTTTCTGATAGAAGGATAGGAATCATCTATCTTCTTATTTTACTCTTTGTTAGTGCAAGCTTACAAGCCATTGGTGGCAATATATGGATAGCCTGGGTCAGCGATTTAATTCCTCAAAACATTAGAGGTCGTTTTTTTGCCCGTAGAAATCAGATTATTTCTTTTGCTGGATTAATAGCTGGATACTTTTTTGGTTACTGCACGGATTTATTTGAAAAAAAAGGAAGACCTTTATCAGGATTGTTCCATAATCCAGAGGTTATCTTTAATAGGCAAAATCAACCTCTCTTTCTTATTTTAGTATTTATCATTGCAACTGTTTTAGGAATCATTGGTCTATTTATTTTAAATAAGCAACCAGATAGAAAGTATAGGATTCAATCCGATTGGGCTTTGCGCGAGAAATTTTCTGAAGCTTTTGGGAATAAAAATTTTAGGAGTTTGCTATTTTTTGGTATCTGGTGGATGTTAGCAACTGGTGTAGGTAGTGCTTTCTGGGGTCCTTTTATGCTTAAAAAGCTACAAATGAGTATGCTCCAATTGCAAATATATAATACCCTAAGCATTGTCTCTTCTTTATTGGCTTATCCTTTCTGGGGTAGATTTATTGATAGATATGGTAATAAGACAGCAATGAGTATTTGCGTAGCCTTAGGTGGGTTTAATCCAATGCTCTGGTTATTTGTGACTCCTGAAAAATTTTCTTTATTATGGTTTGAAGCACTTAGTTCTGGTTTTATGTGGTCCGGAAATGCTATTGCCACCACCAATTTTTCTCTAGCTATTGCAGGAAAAGGAAAAGAACAAACCTATAGCGCTATTTACGGTGCTTTAGGTGGCATCGCAATGATGTGTTCCACTCTTTTGACCGGGGTTTTTTTCCCCGCACCACAAAAATTGGGTAATAAATTATTAGAACCAGAACAAGTTGTCTTTGGTATAGGAGGGATTTTAAGATGGTTGAGCATCATTCCTCTGTTATTCGTTAGAGAAAAAGTATATTTTATTATGAACAAAAGAAATAAATAAATGAGATAACTAAATAATATGATTAATGACATAATAAAATTAACTATTTTAAACTGATTCCTGCTTCTATTAAAGAATGAACTTTCCGGCATATAAATTGGAAGGAAAAAGTTCTGGAATATTCTGACTAATTGTAATGAAAGTATTAAGTGATAGAAGAATTGTTTTAACTACCTAAAGAATTGGATAAAGCTATTTTAATTGACAAAAACTATAGTAGTTATGATGAGGTTCTAAACAAATAAAAATAAAATATGTAAAAGCACATAATCCTGAATAAAAATTGGGAGAGGGATAATTTTTATCTATCTCCCTGGAGAAAGACGCTTTTCTAAGAATAAAAGGAAGGAAAGAGAAATGGCAGTTCCAAAGAAAAAAACTTCTAAAGCTCGTAGAGATAAACGTAGAACTCATAAGGTGTTAACAGAACCGACAGTAGTTACTTGCACGAAATGTGGTGAACCGGTTCGTCCTCATCATCTCTGTGAGAAATGTGGAACTTATAATGGCAAACAGATAAAAGCCATTAAGGAGTGATGTGCGTATAGCGGTTGATGCTTTTGGCACAGATAAGGCACCTTATCCTGAAGTGGAAGGTTCCATTCAGGCAATCAAAGAAGATCTCTGCGATGAGATAATTCTGGTAGGGGATGAACATATATTGCAGGCTGAAATGGATAAGTATTATTATGACCATAACAGAATCAGAATTTATCATGCGAGTGAAAGAATAGAGATGCAGGACCATGCCGCAGAGGCAGTTAGAATGAAGAAAGATTCTTCAATGGTTAAGACAGTAGAATTACACAAAAATGGAGAGGCTGATGCTGCGTTAAGTGCTGGCAATTCTGGAGCTTTTATGGCTGCTTCTTTACTTGCCTAT
>MWCN01000130.1 GCA_002070045.1 Candidatus Cloacimonetes bacterium ADurb.Bin211 | reverse complement strand
TGTCCGGCAAGCAATTCGTGTTTTGATTTCTCTTGCAACAAAACAATAGCTTCCTGCAAATCTTTCAAGTTATTGTTTATTTGCAGGAGAAATTTTTGGTTTATTGTGTATCCCCTGATTATCTGAAGGGAAACATTATATAGTTATCGTATTCCTAATTTGTTATATCTTAGGTTTTTATCATTATTTCATCAGGACCATACGCTTGATTTGATTTGATTTTCCATTGGATAGAGAGTACATATATATTCCAGAGGATACATTGTTTCCATTACTGTCTGTTCCATCCCAGACAATATTATGAGTTCCTTTTTCCAGATTTCCTTTAACTAAAGTCTTCACAAGTTGACCCTTAAGGTTATAAATGTTTAGAGTATAGGGATTGGTAATATCGTTAACGATAAACTGGATATTAGTTGAAGGATTGAAAGGATTGGGAGAATTTTGTAATAATGTGAATTTAGAGATTGAGGGAATGACAGGATCATTAATAGCTGTAGTTTCGTTGGATAATTTCTGAGCATAAAGTCCCAGGATTTCTGTTTTTCCGCTGGATCTTCCATCAGCCCAGACGGCATAAGATTCATTATTAATAACGGCAATCATAGGATTGTATTGATTCTTTTTGGCATCACATAAAACATATCCACCCGGATCATTGCATACCATAGAACCATTACTATTTATATATTTATAATTAATATTAGATTCTTCAGTTACTGTATTATAATAATCTGTCCAGGCTATCACCATACCGCCATTATTAAAACGTGCGAGATAAGGAGCAGTTTGCATACTATCTTTTTGCACCACATAATAACCAAAATCCCCCCATTGAGGTATACTGGAAAGAGAATATTTTTGGGCAATAATATCACCCATAC
Organism: Candidatus Cloacimonetes bacterium ADurb.Bin211; assembly: GCA_002070045.1. Taxonomy (GTDB): domain Bacteria; phylum Cloacimonadota; class Cloacimonadia; order Cloacimonadales; family Cloacimonadaceae; genus Syntrophosphaera. The sequence continues at coordinate 6,673 of MWCN01000130.1, read as the reverse complement.
CAGCTATATTTTCTGTCCAGGCGAATACGATTTCATTTCTAAATAAAGGATTATCCGCAATAGATACATTTAATTGCTCTCTACCATAATCAGCAAGGTTGACACCTAAGGGATCCCAGAGTCTTTCACCATTAGGAGAGATATGTTGTCCATAATAATTTTCTATATCATCGCCACGAGCATCTTTCCACATAACAAAGATACCTTCATCTGTTAGAGTAGAAACAGGGAATCTTTGTTTACAATCCCAATTATTAATAGGATAAGTGGAAACCTGTAATCCAGATTCAGGCCAACCTTGAGCAGTTTCTCCAGTCGCTTCAACTTTTTTAGTAAAAATACTTTGCGTATATTCTGTTAAATTAGCATCTTGCCAGCTAAAATAGTTTTCCTTAAGGTCATTTAGGGTGCATTCGTGATATATGAAGTCCTGTTCAGGATAATAAGATATCATTATACCATCAGGACCCCATTGTTTTTGTTCGTTTTGAATCATTTGACCGTAAACATAAAAGCGTAAGGTTCCAGCAAAAGTGTCATAATTTGACCACCCTATATACACCTGGTTTTGATCGGCTTTATATGATACGCGGGGATCTTTTTGTTCTACAGGAGTGCTCTCGGTTAAAGGAATGCCATAATCTCCCCAGAGTCTATTACCATTAGCATCAAGATGTTGAAGATAAATTTTAGGATTTTCGTCACGAGCATCCACCCAGGCAAGAATAATGCTATCATCAGATAAGACAGCTGCGGCTGGTGAAGATTGATCAGCTCCAGTAGAAAGAGTTACCGGTATACCATTAGGCTCTAAATCTATAGTGCCATCAGGATTAAGGAATTGAAAAAAGATTTGATAACCTATATTAGCAAATCTGGTATCCTGCCAGATAATAACTACATCCTGGCTACGAGGAAGGATGAGATAATTATTTAGAGGTGCATCACCACTCAAACCCCAGAACATTAATTGACCATTTTCAGTCAATTGAGCAACACCAGCTGAATTATATACCTGGTAGTAAATACCAACGCTTCCATTACGCATATCCATCCAGTTGATAAACACCAAATTATTACTTATTTTTACCAGAGCACTATTTTGCTGATTAGGTGCATTGCAGATAGGCTTGCCATTAGCTTCCCATAACACCGTTCCAGTTGCTGAAAGATGTTGACCATAGATATCGTCATTGGGAGTATCTCCATTCCTTAAATCGTCCCACACAATATAACAACCCCCATCGGAATCTGGAGCAAGACGTGCTTCATTTTGAGCAAATTCTGCAACACATAAGGGTACTCCATCAGGATCCCACAATAGTTCTCCTGAAGCACTAATTTTCTGGATAAAAAGATCAGTAGAGAAATTATCCAATCTTTTATCTTCCCAAACAATAATTACGGAATTATCACTCGTCGCAACAATTCGCGGATTTAATTGAGAAGCAAAATTTTCTGTGCCAGAATCACCAAAAACGATAAAGGGATCACGCCAGAGTATAGTTCCGTTAAGGTCAATTTTCTGAGCATAGATATCGGGATCTTCGTTACGTTGATCTTCCCAAACAAACACAAATTCACCATTTGTTAGTGTTGCCATCCTAACTTTCCCTTGATTACCGTTCACATTACTGAGAATAGTAGGTTGTTGCCAAGCCATAGTTCCATCAGAAAGAAAACGTTTAGCATAGATATCTTCGGCACCGCCAAAAGAATAAGTGTAGGCAATCATTAATCCGCCTTGACCATCAGGTAACATAGTGTTTTGTTCTTCATCTCCAATATCATTTGCGATAGGAATGCCGTTAATTTGCCAGAGAGGGACACCTGAAGAATTTAAATGCTGTCCATAGAGGTCCTTACCTGGATTACGAGAGTCAACCCAGATAATATAAACTCCACCTTCATTATCAGATTCCATATTCAGAGAAATTTGCACATTAGGATAAGTGCAGACAGGCACACCACCAGTTTGCCATAGTAATTGACCTTGAGTATTTATCTTCTGAGCATATACATTACCATCCAGATCATCAGAAAAATCAATCCAGGCTATCACAAAATTATTATCTGAAGTCATAGTTATCATTGGGTCTTCTTGACGGTCTGGTTTTCCATCAATTAAAAGAGGGTCACCCCATACTGCATTACCTTGAGCATCAACTTTTTGTGCCCAGAGGTCACGTTCTCCAAGCTTTGTATCACTCCAAACATAAATTGCACAACCATCTGCGGTTTGTGTTCCAGTGCGAAACCATTCAATATTGACACCTTGACGAATAGGGATAGGCTCCTGCCAGAGCATTTCTGCTGAAAGGTTGAGAATTAAACCTATAAGCAGGAGAAGGAAAATTGACTTTTTCACAGGTAACTCCTTTCTGATTTGTATAATAAAATAATTTATTCTATATCATAATATGATAGGAAGCAATTTCCTTTCCAAAGCAGGAAAATAAAAGTTAAATAATATTAACGAGAATAAACAGTTCTACCAGCTATAACCGTTTCCATCACGGGAAATTCATAGCCATAGAAGCATAAAGCTGAAATTAAACTTTCTTCTGGAATAGGTTCAGGAGGTAATTTAAGAAAACATAGGTCTGCTTCTTTGCCTGAATCCAGAGAGCCAATTTTATCCTGATAACCCAATAGGATTGCATTACCCAATGTGATATGATAGAAGAGGCGTTCAGGAGAAATTGAAAAAACACTCTGTCTATAGTTTGTCATCTTAGAATGAAATAGCATATTTAAAGTAGTCCCAGCAGCAACATCACTTCCAACGCCTATTTTTAGATTCCGAGCATACAGTGCTTCATAATTGAATTCACCACTTTTTAGGAAAAAATTGGAGTCCGGACAGTGAGCTATTTTGCAATCGTATTTTGCTAAGATGTCCATTTCTATTGGAGAAAGATGAATGCAATGCGCAAGTATAGTATGAGGTGTTAATAATCCTGCATCTTCATAGACCTGAGTATAGGTATCCGTTCCAAATAACTCTAGAACATTGGCTATTTCAATTTGATTTTCGGAGAGATGAGTTTGTATCCAGGCAGAATTATCTTGAGCATATCTAGCAATTTTTTCTGTTAAATTAAAAGAACAAGAAATAGCAAAACGAGGTGAGAAAATATAGTCCTGAAGGGGATTAAGATTATGATATTTCTCGTAAAGTTCTACACTTTTCTGAAAAACAAAATCGGTACTTTGAATCAATTCTGAGGGAGCATTCTGGTCCATTAAGGTCATTCCTATGAAAGCACGAGCACCAGATTTTTGTGCTATAGAAAAGGCTATCTCGCAAGCTTGAGGATAGGGAGCTGTATATATGACAGAAGTAGTGGTCCCTACAGCGAAAAGAGCTTGAAAGAAATCAGATGCTATTTTTGCTGCAAAGTCGGGATTTTGAGAAAGAGCTTCTTCCGGGAAGACATTCTTTTCTAACCAGGAAAGTAGTGAAGGTTCATATCTTCCTCTAAGGCGATATTGAGAGAGATGAGTGTGAATATCAATTAATCCTGGAAGGCAGAGTTCAGTCAATCTTTCTTCGCAGTCTAAATCTACACCTGGCTGATAAGGATGGATATTTTTTATTATACCATCTTCCCAGGAAATTACATAATCCATCCCGATAAAAGTATAGTCAGGATCAACTGGATTTACTATATTAGTTCTTATCTTTCGCATAGTTAACTCTTTCAATGGATAAAATTTTGGCATTAGCCAGACCGAAGTGTAGTTCCTGAGCGTTTTGTGAAGTTGTTCCTTTAGCTGAAGCTAATTCTCTTATAAGAGTTTTTTGTTTCCCGTCAGCATCCTCTAAAATTATTTTTACTCTGGTTCCATAAGCGGGTGAAGCAGGAAACTGGCTGAATTTTGCTGGATTATCAATTAAAATGATTTTATCATCCTTCCAGACTGGTTTAATATAAAGGAAGTTATTATTTGTTTGAGTCTTATTAAATAGAATTTTATCTCCACTTCCACTGGCTACAACAAGATCCGTTAATCCATTTCTATCAAGGTCAGAAGTGGCATTACCCCAGCCATTATAAACTCTTGTTCCAGAGAGAAAAGTGATATCTGTAAAAGTGCCATCCCCATTATTTTTATATAGATAGGACCTTTCATTTTCATAGATTGAAGTAATAAATAAATCCAGATAACCATCATTATCCACATCCAGCCAGAGTGGATCAGAATGACATTCATCATAACTGATTCCAGCTAATTTTGTTATGTCAGTAAATTGCCAGAACCATAGGGTGTCAGATTCAATAACTTTATAACCTATGCCATCATTTTTAAGTAATTGACTGATATCGGAAATTTCAATGAAGCGAGGATGTGCAAGGTTTGCAACAAACAGGTCTAAATCTCCATCGTTATCAAAATCGCCCCAATCTGCTCCAATACTGTGACCATAATAGCCATTTTTATAATGTCCTGCCAAGCCATAGAGTGCTGCCACATCTACAAAAATGGAATCTTTCTGATCCCAGCAAAAGTTTCTATTCAATCTATAATTTGTAACCAGAATTTCTTGTTTTCCGTCATTATCAAAATCCGCAGGAGCAACACCTCTACCAGCTAAACCTGGATTATCTGCATATTCAGGAGTACGAAAACCCCGTTTTACACTTTCATCTTTAAAATAACTGTGGTCATTATACCAGAAGAAATCAGGATAACCGCTTCTGATTTGCCATTGCTCATAATTTGCACAATATAGGCTTGGATAACCTGCTCCATCAATATCAATCCAGGCTGCACCTTCAGTTGGATAATGGTCATCTATATCTCCAGAACGTTCGTTAACTTTAACAAAGCGGAGTCCTTCTTGATTTTTCATTAAGGATTCACCCAAACCTTCCGAATGATGAGAGATAGTTACAAAATCAAGATAACCATCCCGATTGAAATCAGCCCATAAAGCTCCATTAGCACTAAGATTGGCTACATTCATAGTATCACTTACATCCGAAAAGCCTTTTCCAGAATCATTATGCCAGAGGGAATGCCCATCAAAAAGGAGGTCATTATAGCTATCATTATCATAATCTCCAATCGCAATTCGGGAATAGTGTTTATCAGGGAAAGGATATTCCTCAAATATTGCACCGTCATAATTCATTATTTCACGCAGCCAGGTATAGAGTTCTTTATCTATATTTAATTTATTTTTAATAAGTTCCAGGTCGTGAAGACAGGAACTCTCATATTTTTTCCTGGGTGAGCCATATACCAAAGCTGTAGTATATTCTTTAGCTGCCTGTTGTAAGTAACTATTCTTATTGTGAAGAGCTTTGATTTTCCCCTGCCAGTAATGTAATTCTGCTAATTCTCCACGATCATTATTATCAAAATGGATAACCGAGATATCTTTCAAAAGTTGTATATAAGCATCATTAGGTTCATTTATAAGTGCACAAAGATTTTCTTCATCTCCGAAAAGGTTAAAATCTGCCAGCAAACTATAATATTCTGCTTTAACCCGGGTTAATAGTAATCTATTTCGCAATTGTTCTGGAGTATAAATATCGTAAACAATACGGATTCCTTTATCGGAAGAATAATCCTTTAATGCCGAATCAAGCATATAGATAGCCTGATTTAGAATCAAGCGATTAGTAGATAATTCTTGATTCCTGCGATAATCTGGACTTAAAGTATAAAGGGCAGAAATGTATAAAAATTCAGCTGAACGATATCCTTCTTCCTGAATACATTTGTGCATCATATCATATTGACCGAGGCTTAAATAATGATATAATTTATAAAAGTAAGTGGCTTGAGTCCATTGAGACAGTGGAAAATGATGTTCAAAACGATTAATCATCGCCAGAGATAGAGAATCAGAATATTCCGAACTGATTTCATCTATCCAGCTTCTGGCAATATCTTCAATTATCTGATTGTATCCTCTTAACTGGAGAATTTGCTCCAGGAAATCATCCTGAGTGATTTTCCCGAAATAATAATCCAGAGTAGTTTTATCCTCAGGATTAGTAAAAACCTGATTGAACTTTTTATACATTTCTTCTATTAGTTGGTTATCAAGTTGCAATTTATCGGCAACATTTACCCATCTGATAGCATTCTCTAATTGATTATATTTTAAGGCTAAGGTTTCGTTGCACTTAAGTTCAAGTTCAGGTTTTTTTGCTCGCTGACTGTATTCCAGGAGTAAACTTAGCTCTTCCTTGGCTCCTTCCAGCCACTTTTGCCAGGAAGGACTATACTTTTCGATAAGATAGAATTGCTCAGTATCCATCAACCATCTAAAATCGTCCTGTGTTATAGCAAATAAAAAGCCAAGAGAAAGAAAACAAATAATTAAGAATTTCTTCATTTTTTCTCCAGTTCGGATATAATTTCTTCAATCTCCGCAGCACTAAAATGCCAGGTAGCATTACAGAACTGACATACAGGATCAATACCATCTCTCAATTCTTTTAATTCATCCAGACTTAATAGTTTTAAAGCAGCTTTAAATCTTTCTTTGGAACAATGACAATGATATCTAACTCTATGAGCAGGATATAATTCCAGTCCACCTTCTTTAAATACAAAACGATGTAATATTTCAGGAAGATACATTCCCATATCCATTAAATCTGAAAGATTGGGCATATGATTGATGTTATCAATTAAGCGATCCGCATTT
>MWCN01000129.1 GCA_002070045.1 Candidatus Cloacimonetes bacterium ADurb.Bin211 | reverse complement strand
ATTTGTTCCATCGGTAGATATCTGAATCTCTAATTTATCACCTGTTGCAAGGGGATGAGCAGTATTAGGATATCCGGAATATTCAACATAACGATAGTCAAATTGCAGGGTAGTATTATTAGTTAAAGGTCCGACAGGTGGAGTTGTCACATAAGCCGAAGGCGTATAACTATATAAATTTTTGTACAATCCATTGCTACTAACACCATGAGTTGAACTTACAGAAAAAGTTCCTGTCCAGTTTGAAGGTAAAGAAGTACTGGCATTAAAATCTTCCAGATAGGGGATAGACCTTGTAGGATCAGCAGCGGTAGTAAAGCTCCATTCTGACCCCTCAACTTCCTGGGTTCCATTTAGGGTAAAAACTGTCCAATAAATTGTAGTACTATAGGGCCAATTTGCTGTATGAGTATATTGGCTCTCAGTAACGGAAGCCATATTAACCAAATCGGTTGCACCAGAGGATGTTCCTGCCTTTACTTTATAGCCGCTTGCTCCGGTTACATCTGCCCAATTTAGAACACGATTTGTAGCATCTTGATTTGTTGCTCCATTATAGGGACTGGGAGAAATAGCTATTCCACTGGCAGTAGAGAAATTCCATACAGGAATTTCTCCCGCAGCAGATGCACAACCATATTCATTGTAGGGGTCTACTTTCCAGGAATAAGAACTGCCAAATAACAAATTAACAGCAGGATCAAAAACAGTTGCTGTTTGATCAGCCATTAGTTCCATACTTTCAGCATCTTTTCCTAAGTATATTTTATAACCGGTTGGAGCTCCACCACCTGAACTCCAACTTAAATTTGTAGTGATGGCAACCGAAGTTGCATTATTACCAGGAGAAGGATTAATTGCTGGATTGGGAGGGGTGCCTCCTTGGACACGAATAAAGGATATTTCGTCAACATTAATGTTGTAACCATAATTTGATATGGCTTTATAAATAACATAGTAGGTTAAATTTTCTGCACCTGGTCCAATTTCAAAAGTATATTGATACCAGCCCTGTCCTGTTTCTACTGGAGCTTGATCATAATCCCGAATGATAGTTCCCAGTAATGTGGCTCCTGTTAAACTAGGGGTGGTATTGGAATAAATTTATACTTTGTCTGCATAAGAAGAATAACCTTTATAACGATACATCCAGAAACTGGTGGAATATACCATATCAGCATTGCCAGCATTAATTGGAGGAGAGAATAAACTGGCATTTGAACCATTATATAAACTATAGCTATTATAGTAAAGCATTCCAGCTCCGGAATAAGGAGAAACGGTTGGATTAGAAGATCCGGTAGATCTCTGCCAACCGGTATCTCCGGAGCCAATTTGATGTGTCCAACCAACAGGTGGGAAAGCTGTTCCATCAAAATTTTCCGTATGGGGAAATTCTGTTATTGTCGGATCCGCCATAGTTGTAAAAGACCAGATTGGGAGAGGAGTAATACTTGAAGCATAGCCATAATTATTATGAGGGTCAACTTTCCAATAGTAGGTTGTTGAATATTGAAGATTTGTAGGGCTGAAAGAGGTTGTTGTTAAACCAGATTGTTCATTTTCAAAGGAGGTTTCACTGGTTCCCCAAAATATCTTATAATCAGTGGGAGAACCTCCACCGCTACTCCAACTTAAAGTAACATATTTCTGGACATTGGTTGCTCCATCAACAGGATCAGGATTGATAGCAGGATTGGGAGGAGTAGGAGAAGTCCATTTTTCAGGACCAACAAATTGATCAATATATAGATAATATGCAAAATTAGATTTGTAATGGACTGCAACATATTTTGTTCCTACAGGAAGGTCATTTTTAGAATATTGCTGCCAAGTAGTGGAAGCATTTGTAATATCACTACTCCAGGTAAAATTATCTATTTCGGTTCCTGTAGAAGACCAACCAACTCTGAATGTTTCAGAAGTATAAGAAGAATATCTTCTATAATAGAAACTTACTGTTTGATCTCCTGAATTTACTACTAATTGGGGTGTAATTAAATACTGGTCGTAAGGGGAACCGGATGAAAAGGAAGAGAATCGGAAAGATCTGCTTCCCTCATAATAATAAGTTGTTGAATGTGTCATCAAGTTTCCTGAAGGTGGACTTGGATTAGCATACCTAATTGTCCAATCCGAAGCTGGACAAGTAGAACTTTCAAATCCCTCATTTAGAGGAGCTGCGAATAAAATCCCTACTATAAATATAGGGATAACGAGTAATAGAAATTTTTACATAATAGATTTCTCCTTTTATCAATAGTTAAAATTAAGATTAGGGCAAGAGTAAGCTCTTGTCCTATTGAATTTTGAAAGTTGAATTGATTTTGGTATAAGGGAAGAATGGCTACAGTCAGATTCCCTAATTTTATTACGAAAGTAAAAGATAAAAAAAGAAGAGTCAGCACTACCCAAAGAGGATAGGGAGGGCTGAGGATGATTTTGAAGGGGAAAGCTTTTAATGAAGAAATTGGGGAGAGTTATCTTTTCTCTGCCTTGGCAAGAGGTAGCTCTTTTTTGAATATAGGCATTGGGCTTAGGGTCAAGATAAAAAACCAATTTTTTCTCCTTCAATAAATAAAGCAATGGGCTATACTTTTGTTTTATTTCCCCTATTTCATTTAAGGGAACAAAACAACTAACACTATATAACGGACTATCATAGAAATCTTACGACATTAATATAAACGCATTCCTATGCACAAGAACTATATATAGAAGGAGTGAAAATCTTGTCAAGAAAAATCTGCAAAAAAAGTGAAAGGTGAAAAGTAAATTGTGAAGGGTGATATTAACAAATGAGAATAGAAAAAGGATTAGCTACAATATAGACCGATAATTTGTGTAGAAGGGGGACCCTTTTGAACGACAAGATGCCGTTCTTCCTGGAAGTTTGACCTCCTGGCCAACCCACCTCTTGCGCTTTGTTTCGTTACCGAAAAGTAAGTGGTAACGAAAAACCTGGGTTGCCGAATTCCGATTCGGCAAATGCCGTCAGGCATACTTTGGGTTGCCGAACTCCGATTCAGCAAATGCCGTCAGGTATACTTTGGGTTGCCGAACTCCGATTCGGCAAATGCCTTGAGGCATACTTTTTTTAAAGAACTGCGTTCTTTTTGGCAAAT
>MWCN01000128.1 GCA_002070045.1 Candidatus Cloacimonetes bacterium ADurb.Bin211 | reverse complement strand
ATTTGACAAACCGATAAAACTCTGTTATTATATAGTTGAGATTTAATATCTACCGAGAAAAAGATTTTCTGATATTTAAAGAAGAAAAGTAAAAATATTTCTTATCTAAATTGCGGAGTATATAGTAAAAGAGCAAGATAAATAATGAAAAAGTTTTTAAAGAAAATAATAAATTTTTTGGGATTAAATTACAGTTTAGCAGGAATGCTGGTAATGGTCATTCTGGTAGGGATGGGAGAGAAGATGGCAGAACGCTTTCTTCCTCTTTACTTAATTGCAATGGGTGGAACTCCTATTGTTATTGGTCTTTTAAACGGTTTGGATAATCTTTTAAGTGCTCTTTATTCTTATCCTGGTGGATGGTTAGCGGAAAAATTGGGATATAAAAAAGCTTTAACTATCTTTAATCTGATGGCTATCTTCGGATATCTGATAGTGGTTTTATTCCCTACCTGGCAAGCAGTATTGATCGGTGCTATCTTTTTTATTTCCTGGACTGCTATATCTTTGCCTGCAACTATGAGTTTAATTTCTTCAGTTGTACCTGCTAATCGGCGTTCTATGGGTGTTTCCTTGAATTCTATCGTTAAACGAATTCCTATGGCTTTGGGTCCTATTATGGGTGGTGCACTCATTATGAAATTTGGAAGAATCCAGGGTGTTCGCTATTCCTTTATAGTTGCAATAATTTTAGCCATCGTAGCCCTCTTTGTACAGCAGAAGTTTATCGTTGAAACTCCGATAGTGAAAAAGGTAAAACAAGAAAAAAAGTCCAGACGCTTCTCTAAAAATCTTACTAATTTGCTGATATCTGATATCTTAGTGCGTTTTTGTGAACAAATTCCATACGCTTTCGTTGTCGTTTGGGTTGTAGAGAATAATCACTTAAGCGAGATGCAATTTGGAATTTTAACTACCATAGAAATGGCTACAGCAATGCTTATATATATTCCAATTGCCTATCTTGCTGATAGAAGTACACGCAAACCTTATGTAGCTATCACTTTTTTCAATTTCACAATTTTTCCTATTGTCTTGCTTTTCAGTAAAACCTTTCCAGCTTTAATCTTCGCTTTTATTATCAGGGGTCTGAAAGAGTTTGGAGAACCCACGCGAAAAGCTCTTATTATGGACCTGGCACCTGAAGATTCTAAAGCCTGGACTTTTGGCACTTATTATTTCATCAGAGATGTCATTGTATCCGTTGCAGCTTTTGCTGGTGCTTTTCTCTGGAAGGTAAGCCCTGCCCTAAATTTTCTCATAGCAGCAGGTTTTGGTTTAATTGGGACTCTCTATTTTATCTTTAATGTACACTCCACTCCTGTTGTCCAGACAGCTATGAATCCAGAACAAAGCTAAGATACAGGTTTATATAAACCTACAAAACTCAGTTTTATTTCCCTAATCTAGCATTATAAAAATAATATAATAACAAATATCTACCATAATTGATTCCATTATTCAAATAGATAATTATAAATAAAGCTAAAAATTCCATTTTGAATTAACAATATGTTTATTTAATCATCTTATTATGAATGAGTTAGGGAAATATCAAATTGCAAAACTCGTACTTGACTGTCTCTTAACACTTTATAAGCTAAAGAGACAAGAGAGAGTCAAGGAATATTCCAGATTGATTAAAGGATTGAAAAAATTTATAATATTTGAATTTATGTATATTAATATGAATATATTAAGAGAAGAATGATTTTTTACCATATGTTATATGAATTATAAAGTGCTTTCTTAAAAAGATGAAGTATCTAAGTAATAACTTCTGATTATCAATATCCAATACAGGAATCAGCCCTGTCCTTTGTTGGGTGAGAGCATATATAAATTGGAATCTTTCCTATCTGATTGACTGAGTTACAAAGACCATTTTTGAATTAAACCTATGAATATATTAGATAAATCTGTTAAAGACGATAAACTAAAAAATCTTGACTTGGGGAAAATGTCTAAAAAAATGAAGGTATGAAAAAGATAATTCATATTGATATGGATGCCTATTATGCTTCCATAGAAATCAGGGAAAATCCTTCCCTTAAAGGTAAATGTGTAATCGTTGGTGGATTACCTGATAGTCGTGGTGTGGTAGCAACCTGTTCTTACGAAGCAAGAAAGTATGGTATTCATAGTGGTATGAGTTCCTATCAAGCCTGGAAACTGTGTCCTCAGGCAGTTTTTGTCCCCGGTCATTTCAAGCTTTATAAGGAAGTCTCAGAACAAATCAGGTCTATTTTTCATCACTATACCGATTTAGTTGAACCTATGTCCCTGGATGAAGCTTATCTGGATGTAACTGAAAATAAACTAAATGAACCAGATGCAGTTAAAATTGCTCAATTGATAAAACAGGATATCTGGGATACAACTCATCTAACCTGTTCAGCTGGTGTTTCCTATAACAAATTCCTGGCAAAAATTGCATCCGAACTTAGAAAACCTGATGGTCTAAGTGTTATTACTTTAGACAATACTCAAGAAATCCTTTTTTCGCTTCCCATAGAGAAATTTTATGGTATAGGAAAGGTGACTGCAGCCCGAATGAAAAAAATGGGAATAATAAACGGAGAAGATTTATATAATCAGAATTTAAGTTTTTTAATCAGCAATTTTGGTAAGGCTGGAGTTTATTATTATCAGGTTGTCCGGGGAATTGATGATAGAGAAGTGATTACAGAATTTGAACCTAAAAGTGTGAGCTGTGAAAATACTTTTGATAGAGACCTTGATGATGTAAATGAAATTTTAACAGAACTGAAACACTTAATTGAGCGTCTGATTAATCGTCTTGCGCTGAAAGGAATAACTGGAAAGAATATATTTATCAAAATCAAATATGATAACTTTGAAGTCATAACTCGTTCCTGTCCTCTACCGGAACCCACAGCTGACCGAGCTATTCTTTATGAATATGCAGAAAAACTCTTTCTTGCTAATTGGGATCATTATCGTAAGATAAGATTATTAGGTGTTGGTGTAGGTAAACTTGAATCAGAAAAATCAGAAAAGGCAGAGCAACTGGAGATTCTTATATAATATTCTTTTATTTTAAGGCTTTAGCAGGTCGTGAAGATTTTTGCCACCAATTACTAAAAACAATCAAAGCCAGACCAATTAATGTGGCTGGATAAATGTGCTCTTTCAAGATAAAGAAGATAAAGACCAGAGATAAAAAAGGAGTTAAAAAGATAAGATTTGCCGTAGAAGCAGTGCTTGAACTATATTCCAGAGCTTTTTGCCAGAGAAGAAAGGTTAAACCCATTTCAAAAATTCCCACATAAATTCCGCCCAGAATGCCAAAAGTTAGGTTTGATCCAGAAATAAATAAACCATTATAATTCAATTTCCCTATCGTTAAAGCATAGAAAAAAGTTGCCAGAGTGCCAATTAAGAAATTTCCTAAAAGCTTTTGAATAGCAGAAAGACTATCTTTCATATTTAAAATCCAATAGAAAGCCCAAACTACAGATGTAGAAACAGCTAAAAGAGAACCCAGGGGGTCATCAAACTGAAATTCCCAGAATCTTCCTTGAGTTGAGACCAGCAGAACACCAAAGAAACTAATAAAAAGAGCGATAATATCTTTAATCCTGAGTTTTTGCTTTAAGAATAGAGCGGAAAGGAAGGATAGTACTATAGCCCAGGTGTAATTTAGCACTTGAGCTTCCTGAGCTCTAAGACGATGATAAGCCTCAAAAAGCATCAGATAATAGATAAATGGGTTCAAAAGTCCAGATAGAATTCTTATCTTCCAATTAAAAGAAGGATACTTTTTCTTTGATTTTTTAATATTTACCAGAAAAATAATAGCCAAAAATATAGTAGCACAGAAAGAGGAGATTAAAAGCAGACCCAGCGGAGTTAAATGTTTCAGACTTAATTTAAAAGCCGTAGAAACAGTTGACCACGCAAGAATAGCTGCGAAAGCATAGTAAATTGCTTTTTGAGATATTTTATCCATAAGATTAAAAAAGCCTGCCCTTCTAAGGGGCAGGCTGTAGATTTATCAAGAGAGTTTATTGCATCTGTTTCAGGATATTGGTATATTCAGTTTCCAGAGTTTTGTTTTTCATTTTTTGAGCAGCTAAAATAACGAATTGAACTGGTATCTTATTGGTTTCGTCATATTTATGCCATTTCTGTGCATAATTAGCCAGTTCATCCCATCTTTCCATAGAATTCAAGAGGATAACGATGTTTTCATAATAGATATTATCTTCTTTAATATCAAGCAGTTGTTTGAGATAATTCAGGGCTGATTCATTGTCCTTCAATTTTACCGAAATATCATAAGCTGTAGCTAAAGCATCGGCGTTTCGTGGTTCTATGATCAGAGCGAGCTGAATATTGTTTTTAGCTTTATCATATTGCTCAGTGGCATAATAACAATCAGTTAATATGAGTAAATTCTTAATATTTGTGGGGTCTTTTTCTTTCACTTTCTCAAAGAGAGGAATAGCTTTTTCAAAGTCTTGTTTATTATAGTAATAGGCTCCAAGATTCATTATTACTTCAATATTTTCTGGATTACGTTCATATAATTTGGAAAGAATTTCACCTGCTTTGTCAATATCTTTAAGTTCATTTTGATAGATGTTGACCAGCATATTCAATGGCTTTAATTCCGTTGTATCCATTTCTGCACTTTGTTCAAAGATTTTAATTGCCTGTTGAGTGTTACCTGCATTTAATTCCTCTATGCCTTTATTATAAACACGAGTCCAGGCACTGAGTTTCCTTTTCTTCATATCGCGGATAGCAGCTAATTCCTCTTCCGTTGGCTTTTCATATTTTTCCATAATCTTGATAGCTTTGTCGTAATATTCGTAAGCCATTTTGTTGTATTCTAAGGACTTATCAGGATTCTGTTCTCCATAATATAGATAGATATCTGCCACACGCCTTAAAGCTAAAGCATGATCAGGATTATCCTGTAATACACGATTATAATATTTGAGAGCTTCATCAACATTTTGTTGAGAATAGTAAACATTAGCTGTTTTCAAATCTACATTGGCTTGTGGACTAAGTTTATGTCTGTTAGTCGCACAACCGGTTAAGAACAGTAAAACAGCTAAGGTAAGAAGAAAGATTCGTTTCATTTAAATGACTCCTTTTCTTAAATATGCACTTTAAGAAATACATTAATATTAGATAAGGTGTTAAGTCAAGGATTTTTCCATTAAGATGGGAGAGAATGTTTTTGATTAAGTAAGGTATTATATTGTTTTTAAATGAAATTGAGAAATGTAAAAAAGTGGATAAAAAAATCTTGACCAAAACGGGGTTTATAAATAAAAAGTTAAAAATAAACCTTTAATCCGAGCCAGTGAGCCGGAAAGGAGTTAGAAAATGGAATCAACACCCCAATTCATTGGTAGAAGTCTTTATGACTTAGATGACTATTCTGCCGACGAAATTATGTATATCCTGGAAGCTGCTAAGGGGATGAAAGAGATAAACCTCCGGGAATACAAAAAAATCCCTACTCTTCGTGGGAAAACTGTATGTACTCTATTTGTAGAAGATAGCACCCGCACCCGAATGAGTTTTGAACTTGCTGCCAGTAGATTAAGTGCAGATGTAGTTAGTTTTCAGGCTACAGTTTCTTCCTTAAGAAAAGGAGAAAGTCTTCAGGATACGGTTAATACTCTTAATGCTATGGGAATAGACCTCTATTGCATTCGTCATAGCAGTCCTGGAAGTCCTCAATTGGTGCATAAGTATTCAGGAAAGCCGGTAATCAATGGAGGAGATGGAAGACATGCTCACCCCACACAAGCTTTACTGGATATCTTTTCTATCTGGGAACGCCTGGGTAATCTGAAGGGAATTAAAATCACTATTGTAGGCGATATCCTGAATAGTAGAGTAGTTCGTTCTGATTTAATTGGAATGACTAAACTGGGAATGGAAGTAACGGTCTGTGGACCACGCACACTTATGCCTGCAAATATGGAACAGATTTATGGTTGCAAGGTAGAATATGACTTAGCCGAAGCTCTAAAAGATGCCGATATCGTTATGGGTTTAAGAATGCAACTGGAAAGGATGACAGAAGGTCTTTTCCCCAGTCTGGAAGAATATAGCCGTCATTATGTTCTTTCTAAAGAAACGATTAAATTTGCTAAGAAAGATGCTTTAATTATGCATCCCGGTCCTATGAACCGGGGAATAGAAATTTTACCTGAGATAGCTGATAGTGAACAAAGTATCATTGTGGAACAGGTAGCAAATGGGGTAGCAGTTAGAATGGCACTTATGTTTCTTATTCTTGGTGGTAAGCTATAAAGGAGGGGAAAATGACTACACTTATAAAAAATGGAATCGCCTATATCAATAACCGTTTTTCTCGCAGGGATATTTTGCTTAAAAATGGTAAGATTCAAAGGATTGCTCAAACAATTAATGTGGAAAAAGTAGAACAAATTATAGATGCAAGTGGTAAATATGTTTTTCCTGGTTTTGTTGATATTCATACTCATTTAAGAGATCCTGGACAAACTTATAAAGAAGATATTGCATCTGGTACTCGTGCTGCTGCTCATGGAGGTTTTACCACTCTCTGTACTATGCCTAATACAGAACCAGTAGTGGATAACATAGCTTCTGTAGATTATGTTCAGCGTAGAGCAAAAGATTTGGGCTCAGCAAAGGTTTATGTTATCGGAGCTATCACTAAAAAAAGTGAAGGACTGGAAATAAGCGAAATGGCAACTATGAAATCAGGAGGTATAGTTGCTGTTTCCGATGATGGAAATTGTGTTCAAAATGCCAAACTTATGCTAAATTGTATGCGTTATGCTACAAATTTTGGATTACCTCTGATAATTCATGCCGAAGATTATAATTTAAGCGGAAATGGACAGATAAATGCAGGGAAAGTTGCTACCAAACTTGGTCTAAGTGGAATCTCTCCTCTGGCAGAAGAAGTTATCGTTGCCCGCGATATTATGTTAGCTGAAAATTGTGGAGCAAAATTACATATAGCACATATTAGTACTGCCCGTTCCCTGGAACTGGTTAGAGAAGCAAAAGAAAGAGGAGTTAAGGTAACTTGTGAAGTGACTCCTCATCATCTTTTACTAACTGAGGAAGCCTGTCTAAATTTTGATACTAACACCAAGATGAAACCTCCACTGAGAATAGAAAAAGATCGCCAGGCTTGTATAAAAGCATTAAAAGAAGGAATTATAGATTGTATTGCTACAGACCATGCTCCTCATGCAGATTTTGAAAAAACCAGAGAATTTGATCACGCTCCCTTTGGAATTATCGGTTTAGAGACTGCTTTTCCCGTGCTCTATCATTATTTAGTTAAACCAGGATATATATCTCTGGAAAGATTAATAGAAGCTTTAACTTCTGCACCAGTTAGAGTTTTAAATCTTCCTGAAAACACTTTAAAAGCTGGGAACCCCGCTGATATCACTATCATTGACCTGGATGCTGAAACCACCTTTACTCCTGAATCTATCCTTTCTAAAAGTAAAAATAGTCCCTGGATGAATCAAACAGTTTCCAGTAAAGTATTATATACTTTTCTGGAAGGAAGACAAACCTGGAAGGCTGAGTAGTGCAATATAAAATACTACCAGTAGAAAAAATAGAAAAAATTAGAACTAACTATATCCAGCTAACGATTAAAGAGGAAGAATGGGCTTCACAATGCTCACCCGGTAATTTCTTTCAGATAAAAGCTGTTATAGATTCACAAAACAGGCGTCTTTTTAAACCTATCAGTATATATAAAGTAGAAGAAAATTATATCTCCTTCCTCATCAAAGTGATAGGTG
The DNA here is from genome assembly GCA_002070045.1 of Candidatus Cloacimonetes bacterium ADurb.Bin211. Taxonomy (GTDB): domain Bacteria; phylum Cloacimonadota; class Cloacimonadia; order Cloacimonadales; family Cloacimonadaceae; genus Syntrophosphaera. The sequence goes on along the minus strand of MWCN01000128.1, from coordinate 1,305 downwards.
AAGGAACCAGAGCCTTAGCTTCTCTAAAATCAGGTGATAAATTGAAAATTTATGGACCTCTGGGAAATTCATTTCCTTTAGTTCAGGATAGTAATATACTTTTAGTAAGTGGAGGAACAGGTTATCCACCTCTAGCCTATCTGAAAAGTAAGCTTGATTCTTCTAATAATATTCTTTTTTTAGATGGCGGAGCTTCAAAAGATGATATTTTTCCCTGTGATTATGCTTATACTATAGATGGAAGCTTTGGAATCCAGGGTATGGTAACTAAAGATATAGCGGAATTCGTGAAAAAAAAATCCTTTGACTGTGTCTATAGCTGTGGTCCTATTTCAATGCTAAAAACGCTTGCTCAAATAGTTAATCCCATTCCTCATTATGTCTCAATGGAAGCATATATGGCTTGTGGACTTGGTGTTTGTTATGGCTGTGTTATTCCAACTAAGGAAGGATATAAAAGAGTTTGTTATGATGGACCTATCTTTGAAGCGGAGACAATTCTTTGGGCAGAATTATGAATGATATCTCTACCTGTCTTGGCAAAATTACATTAAAGAGCCCTATATTGAATGCTTCAGGGACTTTCGGGACCGAATATTTTAATTTCTTGGAACAGGAAGTTCAAGGAGCTTATGTTACTAAAACAATTACCCTGAAACCAAAAGAGGGAAACCCATCTCCGCGACTTTATGAGACGGAAGCTGGATTATTAAATGCAATTGGTTTGCAGAATCCAGGTTTAAAATCCTTTCTCAATGAAGATTTATTTGAACTTAGAGATTGTCTAAGAATTCCTTTGATAGTTAGTTTTTCTGGTGCTACTGAGGATGAATTTATCCGAGTGATGGAAGGTCTGGAATTGCATTCTGGAATTTATGGCTATGAAATAAATATATCCTGTCCTAATGTAGAAAGAGAGGGAATTGCATTCGGCACCGATCCTGATGTGGTATTCAAGCTGGTGGAAAAACTGGCAAAATTAACCGAGAGAGAATTAATAGTTAAGTTAAGTCCTAATGTTACGGATATAGCTCTCATTGCTCAAGCGGCAGAAGCTGGAGGGGCGACATCTATCTCTTTAATAAATACTCTTTATGGTATGGCAATAGATTGGGAAACAGGTAAATCAAGACTCTGAATTCCAGTTTGTGGTTACAGCGGAATGGGAATTAAACCTGTAGCTCTTGCCCTAACTTATCAGACAACCAGAGCGGCAAAAATTCCAGTTATTGCTATGGGTGGAATTCATTCCTGGCAGGATGCCCTGGAATTCTTTTATGCCGGTGCTTCTGCTATTGCTATTGG
>MWCN01000127.1 GCA_002070045.1 Candidatus Cloacimonetes bacterium ADurb.Bin211 | reverse complement strand
GATTGGAGTTTTAACAAGTTTAACAGCGGTTCATGATTCCTCTCTTGGATTCTTAAACGCTTATCGTTTAATTCATGAAGCTTCGATTGGCAACATCTATGTTGAATTAGGATATGCAGATGCTTCAACAACTGCTCTTAACACTCTAATTCAGACAAATATTACCAATATAGCTAACTTAGAAACCTCTGTTGGTGCACTTGATGTTTTAACTCAGGATCATACAGCAGAGATAGCTCAGTTAGATGCTTCTATTGTTAGAATTGATGCTTATCAAGCAATTCAGGATGCTTCAATAGAAGCAGTCGGCGGAGCATGGAAACCTTACGTTGATGGTTCATTAGCGACAAGGGATTCCTCAATCATAGCTTTATTTGCTAAGAATGCTGCTCAGGATGCTTCTATTATTCGAATCGATGCTTCTCTAAACGATACGGTTGAATTATTTGACGTTATCGATGCTTCTCTCCAGGAATTATGGAATTATAACGCTATTCAGGATGCTTCTATTGCTTTAGCAATTTCTGGAACAACTAGTGCATGGAACGGTTTAACAAGAACAGATAACTCTATAGGATTAGGCGGAACTCTATCTCAGGATACGGTCATTAACACTTCTGCTTTCCAACTTGGAGTTTTAGGTTCAATGCAGATCTCTGGGGACTTAACTGTTGACGGATCTATAACTTATATCAATACAACAGAATTAGACGTTTCTGATAATATTATCCAGATCAATACTGGATTAACCGGAACTCCTCCTGTTAATATGGTATCTGGTATGAAAGTTAACAGAGGAAGCGAAGATCCATATTTCTTCATTTTCTCCGAAGCTGATGATACCTTCAGAATTGGTATAAATGCTTCAGAAGGTGGTTTACCTGGCGGAACTCAAGCGGTAGCAACAAGGGAAGATTCTCCAATAGGAACTGCAGTTCCTTTCTGGAATTCCACAGCAAATAGATTTGATACTAATGCTGGTCTTACATTTTCAGCCGCATCTGGATTAGATGTTGATAACAGAATAACTGCTAATTTACTAACTCTCCAAAATATTCCTAACTTAGCATCAGAAGCTACAGCTCTTGTTATAGCTACAGATGGCTCCGTTGGAACTAGAGAATTAGGAACTAACGCATTCTCATCCGCAGCTTTTGCATTGGATTCTTCATTAGCAGAAGTTAGAACTCTTGTTAATATTCACGAAGCTTCGATTGGCAACATCTATGTTGAATTAGGATATGCCGATGCTTCTACAACTGCTCTTAATACTCTAATTCAGAACTTAGAAACTTCAGTTGGCGCGCTTGACGTCTTAACTCAGGATCATACAGCAGATATAGCTCAGCTTGATGCTTCTATTGTTAGAATTGATGCTTATCAAGCAATCCAAGACGCTTCAATTGCAGCTGTAGGTGGAGCATGGAAACCTTATATTGATGGTTCATTAGCACAAAGAGATGCTTCCATAACAGTTCTATTTGCTAAAAATGCTGCTCAAGATGCTTCTATTATTAGAATCGATGCTTCGTTAAATGATACAATCGAATTATTCGATGTCATTGATGCTTCATTCCAGGCATTATGGGCTTACAATGCAATTCAGGACTCTTCTATAGCAGCTCTTGAGGCAGCAACTCCTAATGTTGCTAACGGTCTTCAGATTTTATCTGATGGATCTATAGGATTGGGAGGTCAATTAATGGAAGACACTACTATTGATGCTAGTAATTATGTCTTCCAGGTAGGAGCAGGGGATTTCCAAGATAATAATGTTGAATACTCTCATTTCTATATCTCGCCTAATGAGGTTTTTATGGAATACCAGGCTCCTAGTGGTGATATTGGAGCACATATAGGTGTTGGTAGCGGCGGAGAATTTAGTTTAGCCTTTAATAATTCCTTTATATACGATAGTGGAGATGGAAAAGGATTAGTTTATGGAGATGATTATTCGTCAACATTTGATGCTAATTCTCTTATTACAAAAGCATTTGCTGAAAGTCTTGTAGATGAAGTTTCTACTAGAATCTTTAATGCTGAAGGAGATATAGCTTCTCTAGATGCTTCTATTGTAAGAATTGATGGATCAATAGTTAATATCTATGATTATCAAGCAATTCAAGATGCTTCTATTTTAGCTCTTGAGGCTGCAACTCCTAACGTAGCGAATGGTCTTCAGATTCTAAGTGACGGATCTATAGGATTGGGTGGTCAATTACTTGAATCTACTACTATTGATGCTAGTGATTATGTCTTCTGGGTAGGTGCAGGGGATTTTCAGGGGGGAAATCAAGAATATTCGAGTATCTCCATTAGTAGTTCTCAGGTTTATATGGACTCGGGTGATCCTACTGCTCAAGTATATATCAGACTCGACAGCACTGGAAGATTTGATTTAATCTTTAATAATTCCGTTATAACCGATAATGGAGATGGAAAAGGATTAGTTTATAACCAGGATTATTCTGCAACATTTGTTGCTAATTCTCTTATTACAAAAGCATTTGCTGAAAGTCTCGTTGGAGAAGTTTCAACAAGATTAAGTACTGCAGAAACTGACATAACCAATATCGAGACTTCCCTTGGAATTCTTAATAACTGGAATGTTTCTCAAGATGCTTCTATCGTAACTCTAAGAAATACAACTTTATCGGCTCTTCAGACTGCTAATAACGGTTTAACAGCTAATGATACAAGCGTAGCTCTTGGGGGTGCTTTAACTCACGATACAGATATTGATGCTACTGGATACACATTCTCCGTAACTGGTGGATTAAGTGTCTATGGTACTTTAACAGTTGATGGCTCTGTAACTTACGTTAATTCAGTTGATTTAAACGTTTCGGATAACATTATTACCGTTAACTATGGAGAAACTGGACCAGGTGTAACTAAAGGATTCGCTGGTCTAAAGGTTGACAGAGGAACTGCAGATGATTATGTTCTTGTATTCTCGGAAGCTACTGATACATTCAGAATTGGTATCGCAAACGAATCAGGTCTTCCTACTGGAACCCAGGCGGTTGCTACAAGAGAAGATACTCCTGAAGGATTTGGAATTCCATTCTGGAATGGATCTCTATTCAGATTTGATACTTCTTCTGGATTTGAATTCACTCCTGGAGTAGGACTTAGCTTACCAATAGCTACTAATGATCCTGCAGAAGCAACGGCTCTTATGATCACTCCTGCTGGATTGGTCGTTTCAAGAGAACTTGGAACAATGGCATTTGCAACTGCTACAGATTATACTCTTAAGACTCTATTTGATTCTTCCGTAGCTGCTATCTGGACTAAATTTGGTTCGGTTGATACATCAATTGCAGGTCTTGATACATTAACTCAGACTCATACAACTGATATTAATAATCTCGAAAGCTCAGTTGGCGCACTTGATCTTCTAACTCAGAATCATACTCAGAGTATTGCCGATCTTTCAACTGGTAAACTTGATGCAGTAGCAACTGTAACCGGAATCCTTGGTGGTCATGAGGTCTTCTCAAATGAAGCAGATAATATTGCTTATATTAAGAAGATCGTTGCTGGTACTGGTGCAACTATTACTTCAGATGCTTCAACAATAACGATTGCAGTATCAGGAGCAGCTGGTTACGTTAGTAAGAAGGCAGGAACCTTTGATGGAACTGCTGGTACTTCTCTATCAATTACAGCCGCAACTCACGGACTAGGGATTGGACCTCTACAGGTAACTGTTTATGATGGAACAGACCAGGTTTGGGTAGATGTTGATTGCGCAGCTAACGGAGATATTACTCTTGAATGGACTGGAGGTTCACTAAGTGCATCTTGCAAGTACATCATCATGGGATAATAAAAAATCTCTAATTATAAAAAAAGGACTGGGCTCAAACCAGTCCTTTTTTATGAGATATATAAAATAAAATCTTATATTATGTCATACCTAACCTATAACGGAAAAAGAGTTATTTCTAATAATAAATATGTCACTGGAATAGGAGTTGACCAAATTTATTTGGCGAATTTTGATAATACTGATGTTACCCTTTCCGAATCAGCTCAGTCTTCAATACTCGGAGATATGAAATTGAATTTTAAAATGTATTTGGATTCAGATTCTGGTTTTGATAATCAAGTGCTGGGTCTTAAGGGGTCGAATACAGATTATTTTTTTATGTCTATGAAAGATTCTTCCATTTATGTAGCTACCAGTTCTGCAACTGGTTTTTCATGTGCTTCTTATCCTATATCTCCTTCTATGAGTCAAGCTATATTAAATTGCGAAATACGAAAAAATCCTTATGCGGGTGGTAGCCAACAATATTTGCCCTATTATTTTATGGTAAACGATGTTAGTTTACAACAGACTACTCATTTAGCTATAGGTCTTGCTGGATTATTAGGGAGTTTTTCTATAGGAAGCGGTATTACTTCAATAAATAATTTTGGAATAACTTTCAATAATAAAATGGGCGGAGGAACTCTTTGGGATATAAAAATAACAGAAGTATCTACAGGAAATATCCTTAATTTTTGGAAAGGATATGGAAATACATTAGAAGATTGGCTAGATTATGAAGGTAGCTTAGACGCTGTTTCAATAGATTCAATGGGAACTAGAACTGTTCCGGGATTTGTTCCTAGCTAAATAATTCCTTTGATATATAAAATATAAATATATATTTGCTATTAGTTTTTTCTGGATAGTGAAAGAAAAATAATAATAAAATGGCTGGAGAATTCAAAATTAAAACAGGGCTATTACTGGGCCCTTCGCCTACTCAACCAGTAATTTCAATTCAAGATACCTCTATTTCGATTACCCAAGATGCTTCTTCTATTCTTGTAACTGGAAAAGCTATCTATGATTTTCATAGTGCTAATTCTCTTTGGGATGTTAGCACAGATACAACTACTGTATATTTAAAAGATCCTTCCGACAACGTCGAGCTCTCTTATATAGAGATGGCTCAAGATGGAGGACCATTATTAATGGCCGATATGCCTGTTTCTGCTCCTTCCGGAGAACAGAGCTATTCAATGTCGATTGATGGATCCTCTGCACTCAAAATATATGGAAATGGAAATGGGTCTGCTTTAACGGAAACTGCTGTTATTGTTGGAGCAACTTATTTTGCATTAGGAGACCCAACAGTAGCCGGATCATGGAGATTTAGAATAAACGGGGGAGAACTCCTTATTGAGGGGTATAATGGCTCTTCCTGGGTGGAAAAAGGTAAATTCAGTTGAAATGATTAATGTATTAAAGCTTTTAGGTATAGCCAATCAAAATCCCAGTACCGAAATTAAATTAGGTTTAATTTATAACTGGTATGCTGCAACTGACGCGAGTTTTATTTACGCGGATGGATGGAAAATACCAACTACTACAGAATTTAATACACTTAGATCAAACGGATCTAATTATGCTACGGGGTTTAAGGAAACCGGTACCACTTATTGGACAGCTCCGAATACTTGGGCAACAAATGCTTTCGAATTTAATGGCAGAGGAGCCGGATGGAGAGACTCGGATGGGGATTTTCTAAATATATCGGAGAGATTAATAATGCTAACAACAGCATCCTCCGGAGATAATACTACAGCATATTTTATGCAATATGATGCTTCCGCGTTCAATTTTGCATCTTATCCCAAAAAGTCAGGAGCCTCCATTAGATTATTAAAAGTTTCTACTTCTCTTTCTGATGGTGAAACAGGAACTTATATAGGAAATGATGGAAAAACTTATAGAACAATATGTATAGGTAGTCAAGAATGGCTAGCCGACAATTTAGCGGAAACAAAATATAGAGATGGTACTCCAATTCCCGAGGTAACAGGAGCTGCAGCATGGGCAGCCCTAACAACTGGTGGTTTATGTGCTTATAATAATGACTGGGCAAATGCTTTTATAACCCAATCGGGTAATGTAAGACCTAAATTAATGTTTATTGGAGCAGGTATAGATAATAATCTTATTTTATCTAAATCGGCAATTTTATGAATGCTTATATGGCAGCTGTAGACTCATTATAATTTTTTAATATTTTGAATTATGAATATGATATTATTAACAGAGGAACAAGCAAATTCGGTTCGAGGAATGTATGGTGAATATAGCATGCTTGATCCCTTCAGAGTTGTTGAAGGGTGGGCTCTGCCAATTAAAATCCTAGAAAAACCAGAGTTTTCATCAGTTAAAGATTTTTTAAGTTCTCTTCCTCAGCAAGAGGTTACCTTGATCGTAGAGGATGATAACTAAATATATAAAATAAATTACTGTTATGTCTTTTAAAACAGGATCAACACAGATTGATGGATCAATTAATATCGATGGATCCATATTTCAATGGCAACAGCTATTCTCCGGAGGGGGTGGTGGAGGAGGAACTGGTGATGTAGCTTGGGGCTCCGGAAATGTTGGATCTAATAATCAATTAATAACTGCATTAGGTGATGGATCTATTGCCGCTGAGCCGAATCTTACTTATGATTTAAGTCTTTTTTCTGTCAATGGAGACGTTAGCATAGGGTCAAATATTTATATGACCGGTGGAAAAATTCTTTATTTATCTGGATCAACAGGGCAAATAAAATATGTTTCTGATGAGTTAAATCTTATTGGAAATAATATACATCTAAATGCAGCTACAAATATTATTTTAGAGCCTTTTGCAGGTCGTGTAAATATACTTTCGGATGTTTCTATATCCTCAGATCTTACTGTATCAAGCGATATTATTAATCCTGGAATGCCTAACGCTTCTACTAATTATACTGTATATTTTGATACAACCACAAAAAAATTATCTTATGCAGATGCTCCTTCAGGCGGGGATGTAGATATTTCTACTCTTTCTATAGAATCTTATGTAAATACCTCAACATATTATGATTCATCTATCCGATATCGTACAATGCCTGAGCCATCTACGGGATTTGGATCGGGAAATGGGGCAGAAGGATTATTTGTTAATTTCAAAGCTGCCAATACTATATCATCTTATTATTGCGGATATATTGATACGGGAGGAAGAATTGCTTTAGCTGATGCGGATGCTTCTAATATGATGCCTGCTGTCGCAATTAATACAACGGGCAGTTCTTTATCTGCCGGAACAAATTATAATTTATTAATATACGGGGTAGTTAGAAATACTGCTTGGAACTTTGCTATAGGTCAGCCAGTTTATGTCGGATTAAGTGGGGAAGTAACAACCACTATGCCATCTTCAGCTCCTGATTGTGTTCAAGTAATAGGGAGGACTGTTTCTCCAGACTCAATTATTTTTAATCCTTCTCCAGATTTTGTAGTTCTTAAATAACAATTATTAGTATGGCAGATTTAGGAGCATTTGGAAAGGTAAATTTATCACAATTAGGATCTCTGGGAAGGGTAAATGTAGCTTCTATTGGATCTATAAATAAAATTCAGGTAGTCAGTTCTGTACCTGATAGCATTTCATTAGATGTAGATTATTTATATTTCTACCAAGATGGGGTTCCACAGGCAAGCGGTTCTGTATATGTTACTGCAAGTGGATCATGGTACGCGAAGACAATATCGCTAGGATATGGAATATTCTTTACCCCCTATCCTCCTAGCGGGACAACAAGTACTAATGTAAGCATAACCTGTGATTATTATGATCCTACTTCGGGAACAAGAAGTGGGAGAATAAGATTTTGGCGTGGATCAGTTTATGCAGATCTTACTGTATATCAAGTTGATTATATGTAATTGATAAAAAATGACTAAATACCTTTTTTCATATAACGGATACGTATATAAAGCTGGGAATAGCTATATTTCTCTTCCCGATCCTTCTCTGTATGTAAATACAAATTTTATTCCCTTTGTTCCTGCCGGGTCTTATAAAGATGTGAGTGTTTTTTCGACATTAATGAATTCATGGGAACCTAGTGCTGGAAATAATACTTGGATTACTTTTTCTAATATTGTAAATAAAAATGGAGGGGGATGGGGTAGTTTTAGAGCTACAGCTCCATCAAATAATATGGGGGATAGAACAGGAACGATAAATGTTATTGCAAGATATAATAATTGGGCAATAGATGTTTCTCAAAACGAAGCTGCTGTAGTGGATTCTATTTCCATTAATCCTGATTGGTTAAGCTGGGAGGGGGATTTAAATCCCGGGGAACAGAAATCAATATATGTTACAGCTTCAGGATCCTGGACTGCTACTGTTACGAGTGATCCTAACGGAATTGTAACTGCTTATACTCCTTCAGGGGCCGGAAGCGGAACGGCTTATATAACCGTAGATAATCCAGGTCGCAGAGGTGCTAGATATGCTGAAATAACATATACTAGAGGAACTGCATCAGCTGTATTATATTTGTGTATTAGCGGAATAATTAGTGGAATTTGTGAAGTTATGTAATTAAAAAAATTGAAATGATACAATTAGAATATATTAATAAAGAATTATGCTCTCAGTGTCAAGAATGCTGTAAAATATATTCGGGGGACCTCCGAAAATCTTATTTTGTTTCCCAAAAAGATGCAAGTTTTTTCGAAAGTGCAAAGCAGCAATACGGAGTTTATCCTCTTAGAGATCCAGAAATAGAAGCCGGCGATTATTGTGAATTTCATGATTCTTCTTTAGGGTGTATTATTGAAAGAGAAAATCGACCTTTAGAATGTAGAATTTTTGTATGTGACGATTTATTTCAAAATTTTTTAGAGATACGAAAAATATATTTTCAGGAAAAACAAAAACCCATGATTCCTATTGGATTTCAAATTGATAAAGATAGAGTGATTCCAAATTATGAAGACATTGATCTCCATGATTTTGAAAAAATGGTTAAAGATAGAACAAGTATATGTTTATCCTGTGAAGAATTAACAACTAAAGGAGAAAGATTTGCTTGTAAAAAATGTGGATGTGGATTGATGTCCAGAGTTTTTAAAGTTTATCCTCTTGATGAAGAAGGAAAAGCTATTGCTCAATTAACGCCCAATGGATCAAATCATTATGTTTGCCCTCTTAAGAAATGGTAAAAAGATTAATACGTATTTTTCGAGAAATTATCCGAGGATATTT
>MWCN01000126.1 GCA_002070045.1 Candidatus Cloacimonetes bacterium ADurb.Bin211 | reverse complement strand
TCGGACATAAGCTCCATATTTTTGGGACATTTTTAGGTTATGAGGAATTCATCTATATGCAGGATTGTTAATATATAATTGATAAGTAGGAGATTAATAGTTGATAACTGATAAACAAAGAGGATTACGGTATTTATCTGAGCCAGCAGAGGACGAATTTTCTTTTTATCAAAAAAATGATTTCTAACTAATAATATTGTACGGTTGCATTTCTTACTCAGGTTTAAAGAATTATTCTGAGATAATAAACAGAAAAATAGAAGGAAAAGCTTGACTAAAAAGTATAGATATAAAATAGTAGTAATAGTAAATATAGAGAGCTGTATGTAACAGCGAAAAACAGATAAAGCGAGATAATCAATCATCCCATCACTATAAGAAGTGAGGAATATCCATTATGAGAGACCCATTCAGTATACTTAACACCCTGGAAGCCGCTTATGTTCTGGATGTAGCTACAGGACGAGGCGACTTCATTAAAATATTAAGAGATAATCTTAAATCTTATGTTAAGATTATAGGTGTAGATTCTTCGGATAAAAATGTTGACCGAGCTCAGAAACTATTTCCTGAAAATGATATAGAAATATATCAGATGAATCTGGAAGCTTTGCGTTTAGATGATAATAGTTTTGACCTGGTCACTATAGCTGATTCTTTACACCACTTAGAAAATCTGGAAGCAGTATTTTCTGAAATGTTACGAGTATTGAAACCTGGTGGTTCCTTATTAGTAATAGAAATGTATAGTGATGGTGACCAAACTGAAGCACAAAAAACTCATATAATGCTTCACAACTGGTTAGCAGCAATTGATCGTAAGATGGGTGTATTCCATCATAATATTTATTCACAGGAGGAGATTCTTTCTTTAGTGAATAAACTTGGATTAGATGATTTGATTATTGATGATTTTTATCACCCTGTAGATAATCCTAAAGATGCCAGAAGTTGCGAATCTTTAAAGAAAACCTGTCAGGAATCCTTTAAACGTCTGGAATCCTTAGAAGACAGTGAAGAACTCATAGCTGAAGGAAATTCTTTATTAGATCGTATTAATGATATAGGATGTGCATCTGCAAGTAAACTACTTATAATGGGGATAAAACCCCTTTCCAATAAAAAAGAAAATCACAAGGAGAAATAAATGCCTATAGAAGAAAATCTATTTGAAATGTCGCAACTACAACTGACACGTTTAGCCAAAAAATTAGAACTCCCCGGTTACAGTCAATTAAAGGGAAAAGACCTGGTGTTTAAAATACTGGAATTTCAGGCAGCACAGGAAGGTCTCGCTTTTGTTACCGGGTGTTTAGAGATAACTGATGATGGATTTGGTTTTCTGCGTTTTCCGGAAAACAATTATCTTCCAGGTAAAGATGATGTCTATGTATCTCAGACTCAGATACGAAGATTCGGATTAAAAACGGGCCATATGGTCTCTGGACCAGTTCGTTCCCCCAAAGAAGGTGAAAAATATTACGCCCTTCTCCGGGTTGAAGCAGTTAATGGTATGTCTCCCGATGCCATTCAGAATCTACGTTCCTGGGATGAACTTACCCCTTACTATCCGACTCAACGCTTGAATCTTGAATTTGACCCTCATAACTATTCCACTCGTATCATAAACCTATTCACTCCTATCGGTAAAGGTCAAAGGGGCTTAATTGTTGCTGCACCCCGTACTGGTAAGACCACTTTACTACAGAACACTGCTAATGCTATCCTGACCAATCATCCTGAAGTTCATTTAATAGTGTTATTGGTTGATGAACGTCCCGAAGAAGTTACTGAAATGAAAAAGATTCTTAAACCAGGAAATCGGGAAGTGATAAGCTCCACTTTTGATGAATCCCCCAAAAACCATACTGCAGTTAGTGAAATGGTTCTGGAAAAAGCCAAAAGAATGATTGAATTAGGTCAGGATGTTGTTATAGTCTTAGATAGTATCACTCGTCTGGCTCGTGCTTATAATAATGTCACTCCATCCAGTGGGAAAGTTCTCAGTGGTGGAATTGATGCTAATGGATTGATTAAACCCAAAAAATTCTTTGGTGCTGCCAGAAATACAGAAGAAGCTGGTTCTTTAACTATCATTGCCACCGCCTTAATTGATACCGGTTCCAAGATGGACCAGGTTATCTTTGAAGAGTTTAAAGGTACAGGTAATATGGAACTCGTGCTGGATAGAAGTATTTCTGATATGCGACTCTATCCTGCCATAGATTTAGTGAAAAGTGGAACCCGCAGAGAAGAGTTACTTCTCACGAAAAATGAATTAAATCGGATGTATGTACTGCGCCAATATCTTAAAACCCTAAGTCCTGTTCAAGCAATAGAGACCTTACGTAAGAAGATGCAAGCCACCAGTACTAATGCAGAACTTTTAAATTCTATGAGCAATTAAAATAACTAGTTGTGATGTTCTATGCCCTATAAACTAAGGGTATTTCTACTAAGTGCTTTACTAATTGCTTTGCCTTTGCTGGGGTATTCAGCAGGATTAAGCAAAGATTTCCAGATTCTGGAAAATAAATTCCAGCAAAGTGATTTAGCAGGAGTATCTTCTCTCCTTCCCACAGTCAAAGCTAATAATGATGAAGATAGGGCACTGCAATTATATCTCTCAGCAATGCTGAAAAAGACAGAAAATGAAACCATCTCTGCATTGCAACAAGCAATTAATTTATATCCAAAAACCTATTATGGACAGATGAGTATGCTGGAACTTGCCAAATATTACATCCTGAAAAGAGAGATAAATCATTCAGAAGAACTCTTACATAAAATTACTAATGCTCAACTTATAGAGAAATTCTATTGGTTAGGATATTGTGCTAATGCAAAGAATAATTATGATAAGGCTATATCCTATTGCGAGAATTATATCAGAATGGCATCAGATAGTAAATATCTGGAAAATGCCTATTTTTTAATAGCGGATGTCTATAGAAAACAGGGTAAATATCAAAGTGCAATCACTACTCTGGAAAAGTTAAGAAAGATTGAAGGTTATCCTAAAAATGAACAATATTTCTATTATTTATTAGGGTATTGTTACCAACTTTCTGGTAATGTAGCTGATTCTTATCAAAATTTTAAAAAAGCCTTTGAATTAAACCGTAACTCACCGCTGGCATTTATGTCAGAAGATAAATTGTTTGAGCTTCGTAATCGCTATAATCCATCGTTAGACCTATCTTTTCTTTACCCCTACCCCACTCTGGATATTCCTGGACTAATCCAGACAGAAATTGCTATCCCGGAATCAGCTTCAATAAATCAAAATTTGCCATTAAAACTGGAAAATAAACCTGAATCGGGCTTTTATATTCAAATCGGCTGTTTTAGTTCTGAAGCTAATGCCCGTAAAAGGACGGAAGAAATTCGTAGTCTCAATATTTCTGCTATATATTTTGAGGATAGAAATAAGAAGAATACCCCCTGGGTTGTTGCAAGTGGACCCTATTCCTCTATAGCGGAAGCAGAAATGGTGAAAAGTATTCTTGCGCAGAAGTCCGTAAATAGTTTTATCACCAGATATTGATTAAAATGCAAATTCCTTCTCCATCTCAGACTAAACTTACCCCAATGATTGCTCAGTATCAGAAGATAAAGAGTGAACATCCGGATAAACTGATTCTTTTTCGGATGGGTGATTTTTATGAGACTTTTTTTGAAGATGCCTACACTGCTTCAAAAATATTAAATATAACTCTCACTTCCCGAGATAAAAGCGATGATAACTCTATACCTCTGGCTGGCTTTCCCTATCATGCTCTGGATAATTATCTGGATAAATTGATTAAAGCAGGGCTTAAAGTAGCTATCTGTGAACAAATGGAAGACCCTAAACAAGCTAAAGGATTGGTTAAAAGAGAAGTTGTAGAGATAATTACTCCTGGAACCGTTTTAGACCAGAATTTACTGAGTGGAACAGCAAATAACTTCCTTTCTGCTATCTACTATGAAGATGAAAATCGTAAAATAGGTTTAGCCAGTTTAGACCTTTCAACCGGGGAATTCATCTTTACAGAATTAAGCAAAAATGAACTGGTAAATGAATTACTAAAATTGAAACCCAGTGAAATAATTGTTAATGGTTCTGAGTCCGAAGCTTTTATCAAAAATTTAAATCTGGAATATGAACCAACTATCACTATTTTTGATAACTGGCAATTCCTGCCTTCTGAAGCAGCAACTGTCTTAAAGAAACATTTTCAGGTTCATTCTCTGGAGGCTTTTGGAGCACAAGGTAAAAATATGGGAATTACAGCAGCGGGTGCTGCTCTTGCCTATATTCAATCTCTAACTTCTGATCCCCTGTCTCATATAAGTTCGCTTCGTTTCTATTCTCTGGATAACTTTATGCTGATGGACGAAATAACTCGTAGGAATCTAGAACTAACACATTCTTTAAGATATAATGATCGTCACGGAAGCTTACTATATGTTCTTGATCAGACTCAAACCCCGATGGGTTCGCGTTTATTACAAAATTGGTTGCTACATCCTTTACTGGATAAGGAACAAATTTTAAAAAGACAGGATTTAATTAAAGCTTTCTTGAGTAATACTGCTTACTTGAAAGATTTACGAAGTATCTTACATAATATAGGTGATATCTCACGTTTAGTATCCAAACTTAGTGCTTTGCGTATCAATCCCAGAGAGCTACTTGCTCTCAATTCTTATTTATTAACCGTTACCGATCTCAAAAAAAAGCTGATTGCCTTTAATAATCCTCTTCTGGATATTTTTATTCCCGCCCTGGAAGGATTTGAAGAAATAATTGATATAATCAGTAAAGCTATTCGTTCTCAACCTCCTGTCACCATCACTGAAGGCGGAATCTTCAATCAGGGCTATAATCCAGATTTAGATGAATTATTAGAGATAATTCACGATGGAAAATCCTGGATAGCAAGATTGGAAGAAGATGAACGTAATAAGACAGGAATTTCCAATCTAAAAGTCGGCTATAATAAAGTCTTTGGTTATTATATTGAAGTTACCTCTTCTCAAAAAAGTAAGGTACCAGATTATTATATTCCCAAACAGACTCTGGTTAATTCTGAACGCTATATTTCTCCCCGACTAAAAGAGTTTGAAGCTAAAGTACTCAGTTCTGAAGAAAAGGTAAAAAATCTGGAATATGAACTATTTAAACAATTACGTCAACGGCTTTCAAGTTATCTTGATAAATTACAAAGTCTCAGTGAAACTATTGCCTTAATTGATGTGCAAAGCTGTCTTGCCTGGTTAGCCTGGCAAAATGGTTATTGCTGTCCCGAATTTACTGAGCAAAGAACTCTGAAAATTATTGAAGGTAGACATCCAGTAATTGAAAAGTTATTTACAGATACAGAGTTTATTCCTAATGACACAGAACTGAATTATCCTCAGACTACTATAGCTATAATTACTGGACCTAATATGGCAGGAAAATCAACTTATCTGCGTCAAGTTGGCTTGCTGGTAATTATGGCACAAATGGGAAGTTTTGTTCCGGCAAAACAACTCCAGATGCCTATATTTGATCGTGTATTTACCCGGGTGGGAGCTTCAGATAATTTAGCTCAAGGTCAGAGCACATTTCTGGTAGAAATGATTGAAACAGCAAACATTTTGAACACTGCCACTGCAGACTCACTTATTTTATTGGATGAAATAGGAAGAGGTACTTCCACTTTTGATGGGTTAAGTTTAGCCTGGGCTATTATTGAATACATTGAAAAATATAAACATTCCCTCACTCTTTTTGCCACTCACTATCATGAACTAACAGAATTGGAAAGTATTTATCCCGATATTCGCAATTATAATGTTGCAGTACGCGAATATAATGACCAGATTATTTTTCTCCGCAAGATTGAAAGAGGTGGAGCAGATCAAAGTTATGGCATCCAGGTTGCGCGTTTAGCAGGAATACCGGATAGAGTTATCCGTAGAGCTAAAGAAATCCTAAAGAATCTGGAAGAACATGAAATATCACCTCAGGGACTGGCATCATCCTTACGCAAAAAGCTGAAAGAAACTTCACCTCAGATGGAATTATTTGAGGTTTTAGCAGAAAAAGCAGATGAACTTGACCCGATTATAAATGAAATTAAAGACCTGGATCTGGATTCTCTAACTCCCCTTCAGGCATTAAAAAAATTAAAAGAATTACAGGATAAATTATGAAAAAACATTTTATTAAAATTATCCCACTCATTGTTCTCGCTTTGTTTACCACTTCTATAAATGGTGCTCAAAATAACCCTGAATTAGCTGGTAAAATAAATGGAACGCCAATTCCTTATAATGAATTTATTCAAGAGTTACTTTTGAATTATTATAATTTCCAGTATGAGAATAATCGTGCTCCTGATAGTAGAGAAAAGGAATTGATTAAAAGACAGACCTGGGAACAAAAGACAATGTATGTTATCCTTAAGGATTACTATAAAAAATACAATATTAAGGTAACCGCTGAAGAAACCATAGAGTATTTAAAGAATAATCCCCCTGAAACGCTTAAAAAATCGCCACTTTTTATGACCGATGGCAAGTTTGACCAGAAAATATATGTCCAATCTCTCCTCTATGATACACCATATAACCTCAAGCCCTACAGAGACCGCTATCAGACCTATCTCATACCCAATCTCAAATTACAGGACTATATAATTCAGGATGAACTTTTAACTTCTTCTGAAAGGAAACTTATCACTAAAATACTACAGAGCAGCGCTAATATTAAATGGACAATTTTGGATACTAAGGACATTACTCCTTATATCACTGAAGAAGAAATTCAGATATACTATCAGAAACATCTTTCTGATTTTAAACTTACGCCATACATCAATCTTGCCTATACCACGATTAATGTTGTACCCTCCAAGACTGATATTAGATTGACCAATGCCATAGCTGATTCTATATATATTGAATTAACTCAGGGAAAGACTGTTCAGGACATTTTAGAAAGCAATTTGGCTATAGTTCCATTTTTAAGTTTCACAAATATGGATTATGTTAGAGAAAGTGAACTTGAACCTTCACTTTACAATATATTAAGCCAATTAAAAGAAGGAGAATTCAGTCCTCCTGTTTCAGACAAAGAAGGGCTTAGTATTTATCAATTAGAAAATCGCACTAAGAGTATGTGCAGTTATAATATTTTAAGAATACCCTATATTCCATCTCAATCCAGTATAGATGTGGTTCTTCCCACAGCTCAACAAGTAGTAAAACTTGCTCGTAAAGAAAATCTCTCTATTGCCTGTGATGAGATGAACCTTGATTATCAAAAGACAGGCATTATTTCTCCTGATTATGATTGGTTTGGAGACTCTCAGGTGGTGAATAACATCTTGAATTTAATACCTAATCATCCCGAAAGATATGTCTTTGACCCTATCTATTCTCCCAAGAAAAAGGTCTGGGTCGTAGTAGAAATACTGGAATCGTCACTCAACTCATACCAATCCCTGGATGAAGTAAGACCACAAATCAAGAAACAACTGGAAGAACAAAAAAGAAATGAATTAGCACTGCAACTGGTAGATAAAATTAGTTCCGGACAATATAGCATCCCTTCCGATGCTCCCACCATTTATATTGAAAGTATGACCATAAATACACCCCTATTTGATAAAGATGCTGCTAATATCTATTATCAAACCCTTCACCGTTATTTTAAAAAGGAAAAACCCAAAGCTTTTATTATAGATGACAAGATTGTATTACCGGAAGTAATATCGGTTAAGATAGATAAGAAGAAAAAAGTATCTGGAAACCAGATTATTCAAGTATACAAGAATAACCTACCACCGGATTGGTTTGATACCTGGATGGCTTCAAAGGTTAAGAAGGCAAAAGTTAAAGTTTATATTCAATAAACTTTTGCCTTCCTTCAATATGAGTTTTAAAAGATTATTTCATTAAAATAGCTTTACGAACCGAATTTAATTCTTTAGATTCTATCCGAATAAAATAGATTCCTGAAGCTACTCTACGATTCTGGTTGTCCTTTCCATTCCAGATAATGCTATGGCTACCCGTTCTCAAATAATCATCTACAAGACAATTAACCAGTTGTCCTTTTATGTTGTATATACTCAATTTTACCCGTCCACCTTTTGCTAAATCAAACCTTATAGTAGTAACAGGATTAAAGGGATTAGGATAATTCTGATATAGTTTAGATACCAGAGGAGTTACATTTTGATTCGTAATATCATCATAAGGAAAACTAAAACTTATAGGTTCAGTTCCCACACTTTCTCCCATTTCATAACAGGTTACCACATAATAGCGATAATTTCCAATAGTGCTTAGGATTTCGTTATAATAATTTTGAGAGTATATCCCCATAAGTTCATAATTTCCTGCATTAAGCTTACGAAATACTTTATAATTCAACACTGGATAAAATGGCTCTTCTGGAGCTAACCAACTTAAATACAGTGAATCCTGAACCACCATAAAGTTTAAATGAGTAGCTGGGGCAAAATAGCCTAAAAAGAAATTGTGATTAATGGCAGGATTTTGCAAATTAACATTAATTGAGGATAAGGTCTCGGTTTTATATCCTGGTGCAAAAGCATTTACCTCTTGTAAACCAACAGGAAGATACAAAACATAATTTCCATCTACATCTGGTTGTGAAGTTAGCATCGTGGAATTTTGAATTAAAACTTGAGAATAATCAATCTCAGGATTGGAAGAGGAAACTAAACCATATAATTTACCCGCAAAAGGAACATATCCTGTGGTTTGCACATCATCAATATACCAACCCCAGCCCTGAACTCCTGGATCAGAAGAAAAAGTCCAGCGAAACATAACATTCTGATTAGCATAATTACTGAGATTAAATCTGGCTAATACCCATCCCTGACTATTACCCGTATATCCTGGACCGCTAAGAGCAGAAATATTCTGATGAGGGTAACCCCCTTCTGGAGTCAATAAAGTCCAGGAACCACCTGAATTGTTGGATATTTTTAAATTACCTCCATCATATCCCTGCTCCAAATCATAACAGTGCCAGAATTCCAATACAAAATTGGGCCCTATATATATTATAGGAGAGGTTAAAGTCCAGGTGGCATAATTTGGATATTGCTGATTCAATAAAGTTCCCCAGCACTTTGTCCCTGAATGAGCACCCACAGTTGAATCGGAACCCCACTGCCAGGCATTATTTGCAGGTTGACTGGTAAATGAACCATTATTATTTTCAAAATCAGCATACATTCCAGTAGTACCAACATTTAACTGAACAATTTCATTATGTGCTTCTATGGCTTCACCTAGATAAGTAATATAAAAAGTGAGATTATTACCCACCGTTACCGTTGGTGAAAGAGTAATCTCATATATTACCTGAGAGGTTGCACCTGCTGGGATATAATTTATCAATTGCTGAGGATTTAAGATATCCACATCCGAACTCATACAACTGATATTGCTGGTGATATTATAAGCTGCAACACTTTCATCATTGGTGTAGTTCACAATTAAATTAAAGGTCTCCGCTGGGTCTGCCATTCCATTAACATTGCCCTCCAGGTCATTCATATAGACACCACTCAAACTTAACTGAGGTTTCTTTACGGTTATGTTATGACTGTAATTCCAGCTATTTCCACTAATGCTAACTGTGATATCAAGCAAAATGGTCATATTATGAGGACATTCCGGACTAATGGTTATGGTTATTGGGTCAATATTCACAGCAGAGCCACTTCCAGGTATATCGGGATAATCACTATCGGAGTTCTGAATGAGGATATAAGGACTCATAGTAGAAACTATTATATGCACATCAGTTGCTGTATCTAACCCCAAGTTGTTCAATTTTATTCCAATTTCTCCAATTTCTCCAGGCTCCATCCAACCATTTTCATTATCATCCTGCAAAATAAAATCTCCAATAACCAGATGAGGTCTTTGCTGAAGTATGGGGACAGTAGTTATGAGGAGAGCTTTATTATTGCTTAAAGTTTGAGCAGCTAAAGGATATTGGTTATTGAAGGTATATTCCAATCCTCTTCTATTTGTATGATCTCTAATACCTACCGTGGCATATTTCCCATGAGTAGGAGTATAGCCACTAGCGCCAATATCTACATTATTAAAAACCTTATACTGGAATTTAATCATTCCATCCCCCAGACTGGTAGGATAGTATTGAGGATCGTAAAAAATAACTTCAAAGGTTTCTTCAGAAGTACGGTTAAATCCATTCTTCAAATTATTATATTCCACAATGAAAATATGATTAATTGTGTCATAATATTGATAAATACCAGCATTAGATAAGATTATCAAATCATCCCAGAAAGGAGCAATCATAGGTGATGGTCCTTGACCACCAGGCATACGACCATTGCGAAACTCTCCATCTGCAGTAACTCCAAATGCGATAAAACCGTTAACACAAACCGTAATTTGATTATATTCTATACCATAATAGGGAAAAGTGAAAGGTAAATTTATCGTTTCCAGAACATCGCTTCCTTGCTGATCTCCTTCATCGTAACTTGCTCCCGAATCATTCAAGCCAGTAATAAGAGTTCCACTTCCACCTAAACTGGGAACAATTTCTATCCACTCATAAACTGGACAATCAGGAAAGGCAGTATCTGAAACATCATAGATAAAATAGCCATAATCATCAGGACCCAGTGGTGTATTCTGATTAACAGTTCCTATGGGAAGATTAAAATAGGTTAATTGATCAAATCCTGCAGAATTATATAACCTGAGCTGAAAAGGAATTATCATTCCGGGAATTAATTGAGGACGTGCTATAATGCTGAAACCATCAATAGAATTGATAGTCAATCCAGCTGGCACATTCCCAAAATAGGAAATAGAGTCTGACACGGAAACTAAATCATTCATTGATTGCAATTCACCATAGATATCACTACTCAAACAGATAGAATTATTCATTATACTTACCGATAATATTCCTGTTTCCGAAGGATCTAAAATAGTATCTCCACCTGCAAATACATATCTGCTATTAACATTCAAATTCGCATTGAAAGCACCCAGATGGAATATTATCTGGTATATATTTTGTTGTGTATCAGTCAATTCCAGATAAAAACGACTGTTCAGAAATGACGGTATATTATTAGCAAAGTGTAATAAGAAACAGGTATTATTCAAACCTATGCCTTCTGGCGCAATATCAGGATAAGTAGCCTGAGCTTGTTGTATATTTATATATGGATTAGTAGTACTCAATATACCTTGAAGTCCGCTGATGATATTCGCAGTAGTATTCTTTATTTCAACATTCAAAGCTATAGTCTCACCCGCTTCAATAAAACCATCCCCATTACCAGAAGAACCTGCAGTTCCATTATCCAGAATATATTTATCATAATAAACGAGAGAGCCTTCTTGATTTAAAGACAGGGTCTTTTGCACTGGTTTACAGTTATGATGAGAAGCAGTTATCAGTAAATCGCTCGTAATAAAAGAAGGAATTTGTAAAGTAACAGTCCCTGTTTCATCCGTATAACCTTTAGCTACTACATTTTGATATCCTGAATTATAGAGAGTAACGCTTATACCCTCCATAGGATTCTGAGATAAATCCTTGATATTGATATCAACCAATGAGCAACCACGAGGAATAGAATCTGGAGCATTAATCAATAGACCTTTAGGAATACCTACAAAAGCTTCAACTGTGGGGTCTCCTATTAAATTACACCAATGAGCAAAATAATTAGCTTGATTGGTGTTAGCAGTTCCATAAACATCCCAGAGATATAGCTTGCCATTTAATAAAGCTTCTCCTATATTTCGCATTCCATAAAGAAATATTCCATCAAATATGCCACAGGATAAGGCATTATTGAACATCGTATGAGTTCCCGAAGTAGACATTCCAATTGCGGTTAAAGCACCCTTAGGAACTGCTTCGGTGCCCAATCTAACAAAATTTTCTGTAGTTGAAGTCCCGGCAAAACTTCCCGTACCACAAGTTAGAATTACCGAATGTGGAAGTCGGGGTCCATTATTAAGATTTTCTGAAGGGCTCCATCCACTCATATTAATATAACCACGATAATTAAAGAAACTTACACCTTGATTGATGCCTGAAGTCATAGTGGAAGCACAACTACTGGTATAATTTTCAATATAATTATAATCTGTATTAATTTCAGAAGACATTTCTTTAATATATTTGTTTGCATATATAACAGAGATTCCAGATGAACTGGGATCTCCAATCAGTAGCATACGGTTCAACCAGGAAGCAGCATCAGCAGATATATTAATATTCTTTTCATAAGTATAAATTTTATTAAAGATAGTAGAGAGCTGAGACAGATTCTCAGCAGATATTCTTCCTATAAATACATCACCGAGAGTATCATTTCCTGCCAAATGAGTATAAGGATAATCGCCCTCGCCGTTATAATCGCTATAATTTTCATACCAGGTAGGAATTATATAACTGCCCGTAGTATCTCCAAGCAGTATAATATAATCTGGTTTGGTCTCGGGATTGTTGTATTGATTCTGAATATAATTTTTTATTGCAGTATTGCTTGTCCCTCCAGTTTGTGCAGTACTAACTGCATTCACCTCATAACCTTTCTGCCGCTTCCAGGTTATAAATTCATTTAATTTAGTAAGAAAATTGGTATCTGTAGAATTTCCATAGATTAGTAAAATTCTGCCTTGTTCAGGAGCAATAAGTGGATTGCGATATTCAGCAAAATTTGCTATCTGTGCCTCATAAATATTCTGAAAGACATAGCTATAAGTATCATAGGAATCATAGGGCAGTTCATTAACCCCTTTATCAGCAGTATAATTAATATGCACCTGAATATTATGATAATATCGTATTTGCTGTTTAATAAAATCATACTGGCAAGGATATATATTTAGTTGAATAACCCGGAAATCTCTTAAAATAGCAGGTTCTGAAAAGGTAACAAAATTTTCAGGAAAAAGATTTTGTGCTTCTATAGTTACAGGTAGAGCCCCTTCTTCCGAAAAATATAGCTTAGGATTGTTAAGAGGTATTATTTCCACAGAATCATAAGTGTAAGTCACATTAAAATCCCCTTGTGGAGGTATGGCTATGAGAGTTCCCAAAACTGGTAATTCAGGCATAGCATTGAAAACTGTAGAATTTTCTATACCTTTTAACTTTATTTCTTTAACCTCTTGATTGTTTTGTATAATCTTATTGAGGGTAAGCTGAGTTGATGCTAATTTCAGTTTAGTTTGGTTATTATCAGATTTAACTATATTAATTATTTTTTCTACTTCTAAATTTCCTGCTATTAAACAAGTTTGAAGCAGTAAAAGCATCATAATAAAGATCGATATTTTTTTCATATTTATTCCTTTATTTTAAACAAAAAAACCTGGAGTTAATGCTCCAGGTATAATATATTTGTATTCTCTTAATCCATTTCATAAATAAGAATCCCCTCATCTCGAGCAGCAACTATAAGTAAGTTATTGTAAAATTTAGCATTATTAGTATATCCAGCGGAAGTAATATTTTGCTTCAGAAGAGGATTTGAAGGACTGGATACATCAAAGAGATATATTCCTCCACCCCCAGAACTGACAACGGCATAATTGCCTTTTACATCAATGGAAGTAGCATAACCGGTAGTATCAAAATTGCTCATTAAAAGCGGTTCATTTTTATCCGCAATATTCACGATAGTAAAACCTCCCTGTCTACAAGCAAGATAGGCATAATTCCCTACTACCTTAACTTTTTGAGCTTCTCCTGGAATCGCTATTTCACTTATCATTTCTAAACTATTACGATCATATATCAGCAAACCTCTCTGTTCAGCTGCTACATAGATATAACTATCATCAAAATCAATTCCCGAAGCAGATGCCGGAGGATAAATACTAAAGGTACTACCTAACCATAATTCTCCATTATACTTTCCATAATGAACATTGCGTCCTGCAGAATAGATTATCTCTATTACATTATCATCTACAGGATTAGCAATTTTCTGTACCTTCATATCCTGAATGTCCTGAGTTGCACCAGTAATTGAATCTATAATTCGTAAGCTATCTAAATTGCTATTATCTATTATCTCAATCCTATCTGTAGCATCGGTCTCATTTAAAAACAAACGATGATATTCTCCTACCACTCCTACTTTGCGAATCTTAAATAAAGGTACAGTGGATTCATCTGAACTTGTAAGCATTGTATACCATTTCTGACTATAATTAGCATTGTTAATTATTGATATTCCGCCTTGATCCAATGCCACATAAATATTCTCATTATCAAAAGCTATGTCCAGAGGATCGCCAACTACCTGAATCTGTTTATTTAAGGTCAATATATCTTCATTCTGCCAAGGAGTATTCCGTTTGGCACATCCAGATAATAAAAGCACTAATATGGCAGTAATCAATATAATATACTTCTTCATTTTCAAAATATTCCCTTTATTCTTTTCTCTAAAGCTATAATTTAATATGAAGCAAAAATTATTCCTCATTTGTATAATTATTTCTTCATTGATTGATTTAACCGTCTAGATAGATACTAATCTTTAAAAACTGGATTTCATTCATTAGATTAACACCATTTCTCAAATTAAACATTAGAAAATAAAATTTAAGAACAGCTTGATATCTTCATTAATTAAAATGTAAATTGATGTATTATCTTGATCATCATACTTACAGGAGTATAATTTCTACATTTTGTATTATCTGTTTTTAAGTTATTCATTTAATACAAAGACTTTTAATCACTCGTACTTCAGAACTCGTTTCCAGGCAAATGAAATAGATGCCATTGGGATAAACATTTAATTCTTCACTAAACCTTAAATTATAATTTCCTGCTGCTGGATTTAATTGCCATTCTTTCATTTTTTGTCCCTTGAGATTATAAATATTAATTTTGGCATAAGTTTCATTTTTAGGATTATTCCATTGTAAGATAATTTCATCTCGAAAAGGATTAGGATAAAGACTAAAGGAACTCTTATTTGTTGGAGCTAAATTATCATCGTTGCTCACAATTTGAATATTTACAGTATCACTGGGTTCAGAGTAGTGTTCTCCATAGCGAGCAATTACATAAAAGCTATAATAACCATCAGGAAAACCAGAATATTCATAATTTAAAGTATCCCCACTTACTTGCTGACTGAATTCGTTATTAATATAAATATAGTAGCTATCAGGTATTAGGTAGAGAGAAGGTGCAGACCAACTAAGATAAATAATATCTGGAAAATTTAAAGTAGCATTAAGATTGACTGGAGCAGGATACTTTGTTCCCAGACTGCCATCAGAGTTAAATCTCATTGCATAAATATCCATATTATTATATCCTTGTTCCCAGGTCAGCACTGACCATTGATCAGGATGTGTAGCAAGGTCATAATGATATTTTAAGTCGTTACTGCTACAAATTATAGTATCTTGATTCCAGCTCATAGTTCCATCAGATAGCCAAGCTGAAGCGTAGATAGATTCGTCAATTTCATATACGCAAACAGCTCCAGAATTGGTATAATAGGCATCAATAGTAGTAACCGTTGTAGGTCCAATATTAATTATAATTTGACCAGTATTACCCCAAAGTCGGTTTCCAGTATAATCAAGCAGTTGTCCTGCTAAGCCGTAATTATCCTGATTGGCATCTGAAATAGAAGAAAAGATGTAAATATGCTGATTAGCCTCATCTATAGATAAAGTAGGATAATACTGTTGATTATAAGGGTCAATAATAGCCAGAACCCCATTTTCTACCATAGTGATATTACCTTCAGAAGTGATGTGCTGGCAATAAATATCATTATCCATATCTTGTTCTCTGTCTTCATACCAGGAAAGAACAGCTCCTCCTATACCATCAGAAACAAAAGGTATGAGTTGTTCCCAGGCAGTAATACCACCTGCATTTGTAATAGTTGATTCCCAAAGTAAAGTCCCTTCAGGAGTAAGCTTTCGGACAAATATATGACGATTAGGTGCCCAAAATGGACCTGAGTCCTGATAATACTTTAGAAGGATATTATTATTATCGGATTGTATTATCTGAGGCCAGGTGCAATTACCTTCGGTGTAAGATAAAATAATTCCATCTTCTCCCCAAAGTTTCTGTCCGCTACTGTTTAATCTATTTATTACAATAGATGTAGTTGTCGCTATATTTTGCCAGGTAATATAGATACTATTATCGGAAGCACAAAATACGGTCGGAGAAAGATTGCTAACCTCTGTGCTGGTATCATTGGATATCATTATACCATCAGCACCCCAGAGAAATTCTCCCTCCTGACTAATTTTATATGCTACTATATTGTGCACCTCAGAATTACGAATATCCTGGAATACAATGATAGCATTCCCTTCATCATCCGTAGTCATAGCATACTCGGTAAGGCTGGTAGCTTGAGGATGATTACTTATTAATAAACCATCTGGATTTGCCCATAACGAGTTTCCATCATAATTAAGAAGATTTAAATAAAGATTATAACCCCCATCATTATTATCAAATCGGGAGATATAAGTATTCCCGTTTCTGGTAATGGCAACCTTAGGCAGCACCTGCTCAGAAGCAAAACCTGCAATTAAATTTGGTTCACTTGGATTATCACTCCAATCTGCTAAAACCAGAGAAAAACTTAAACAAATAATGACTATAAATAATACCTTTTTCATTGTATACCTTCTTTTTTACCTTCTTTGCTGGACTATGTCTTAATTTATATCGCCTTATTATAAGAAAAATTTGTCAATAAAAAAAATATAATATTTTACACCTCAGCTAAATAGCACAATTCTTTAGTTATCCGCTATCTTTTATAATTCTCCATCTGTAGTTTATCTTATTTAAACAATTAACTCATTTTATTAAAATCTAGCTGGAGGATATTGTAGTTTATTGTTTATCGCAATATTTATAGATATTAAAGGCGATAATAACCTGCCACCCTAATTTTTCCTTGACAATTAATACCTAATATTATATTATTATAATATTTAGAATTTTAAAGGAGTATTAACCTGAGCTAATGAATGGCATTTCAAAGAAAATCAATGCCTTATGGATAATCTTGATTGCATTATTACTGATTTCCTGTAGCACTACTGGTCGCCTTTACAAAGCTTCCTTAGAACATTATAATAAAGGCAACTATGAGACAGCTCTGGAAACAGGAAAACAAATACTGGAATTAAAACCTAAAGATAAAAAAGCTCAGGAATTAATTCAAAAGTCATATCTTCAACTGATGGAAGAGACTCAAACAAGAATTAATCTTATAGAAGCTAAGGCTCCTCCTGATATGTGGGATCAATTAGTTAGAGAATATACATTGATGATAGAATATCAAAATAAGATTAAATCTATTAATTTCTCTAGTCTGAGTAAAGAAGAGAAGGCTTTTTTAACAAGTATTCAGGATTATACAGCACGATTGGCTATCTGTAAATATCAAGCAGCAAGAGTTCATTTTCAGAATGGACAACAGCTAATGCACAGCAGCAATGACCCGGATATTCAGTGGGAAGCAGCACAAGAATTTAAAATTGCGATGGAATTTGTACCTGATTATCCTGATGCCTCCAATTTATATGCTATAGCAAGACAAAACTCCATTAAAAGAATACTTATAAAAGAATTTGAAGATAAGTCCGGAACTCCTAAAAGTTATGGTTGTGTGGGTGAAATCCTTTCTTCTACCATTATCTCTAAATTAGTTCAGGATTCTCTCGCTTGTCAATTTGTAAATATCATTAATACTGAATATATCAATAACTCAATTAATGCGGATCAAGAAATGAAAAATCTTCCTGGTGATTCATTAGCTGATATTCACTATACTGCAAAGTCTAATAATTTACCAAACTGCCATAATATTATAGAAGGGAAAATCCTCCAGATTAATTATATACCTCCTCAAACTACTTCTGTTGAATTGAAAGATAGTCCAAATTCAAGCCTGCAAAAATCAGGTTCCTCAAAGAAAAAAAATAAAAATAAAACGAGTGAAACTGAATGTATCTATCAAAAATTTATTAAGAACTCTTCTTTAAAAATCATTACTACTTACTATATCATAAATACTGAAAATGGAATTGTAGAATTTACCGACTCTGCCACTGGTTATTATGCTTGGCAAGATGAATGGGGTAAACTTCTTAGCGGTAACGAACAAAATCTTACTGACACTACTCATACCCTAATCCAAAAACCTGAACCTATTCCACCTTCAGAACTTGATATGCTAAATTTCGCAATTGCTGAACTTAGCAATGAGATAGCTCTTAAGATAAAAGATTATTTCGTTAAATAATATTTCTTCTTATATATTAACTAATTTCAAATTTATCCAGATTACTAAGTAAATAACTTTATATGAACAACTGGAATTTAAAAGAATTGACAAGGCTCCCTCATTCAAAAATAAGGATAAAAATATTATTTTACTAGGAGAAGTAAATGAAAAAAATCCTCGTTCTCGGTTCAGCTGGACAGATTGGCTCCGAGTTGGTGCCTTATCTGCGTAACCTTTATGGAAATAATAATGTCGTTGCTACCTATCATCGTCACCCTCTTATTTCTGAAATTAGAGATGGCGGACCCTGTGAAAATCTTGATGCTTTAGAACCTGACAAAGTTATGGATGCAGTTAAAAAATATAACATAGACACGATTATTAACCTGGTAGCAGTTCTCTCTGCGGTTGGTGAATCCAAACCTACCTTAGCCTGGAAAATCAATATGGATAGTATGTTAAATGTTCTGGAAATAGCCAAGGAAGCACATTGTGCCGTTTTCATTCCTTCTTCTATTGGTGCTTTCGGTCCCACTACACCTCTTGATAATACTCCTCAGGATACTATTATGCGTCCAACTACTATCTATGGTATCTCTAAAGTTGCCGCAGAATTGTTGGGAGATTACTATTTTCTTAAATATGGAGTTGATGCCCGGGGTTTAAGATATCCCGGAATTATTTCTAATGTTACACTACCTGGCGGTGGAACAACGGATTATGCTGTAGAAATCTACTATGAAGCTATCAAACATAAAAGTTATGTTTGTTATCTGAAACCTGGCACTTTTCTTGATATGATGTATATGCCGGATGCTTTAAGGGCTCTGGTAGATTTAATGGAAGCTGACCCTTCCAGATTGAAACATCGCAATTGTTTCAATGTATCTGCAATGAGTTTTGACCCGGAAATGATAGCTGCAGAGATAAAAAAGCACATTCCTGAATTTCATATGGAATACCAGATAGACCCTGTCAAACAAGCTATTGCGGATAGCTGGCCTAATCGGATGGATGATAGTGCGGCAAGAGAAGAATGGGGCTGGAATCCTGAATATGACCTGGCTTCTATGACTGAGGATATGCTTCGCGTCCTATCTGCTAAACTTTCCTGATTATGTTAAAAATTGGCTTAGTCGGTGTAGGTCATTTAGGGCAATTTCATGCGGAAAAGTTGAAATCCAATCCACTTTGTCAACTGGTTGGAATCTATGACTCCAATATAGAATGTTGTAAATCCGTTGCGGAAAAATTTAATTTAATTGCCTATACTGGATATGAAGAACTACTTCAGGATGTGGAAGCAGTAGATATAGCAGCTACCACTTCTTCCCATTATGAACTGGCAAAAAAAGCACTGGAGCAGGGTAAACATATTTTTATTGAAAAACCTATAACCTCAGAATTATGGCAGGCTGAAGAACTGATTAATTTAGCTAATCATAAAGGATTAAAGATTCAAGTTGGGCATATTGAACGTTTCAATCCCGTAACCCTGAAGGTTGAAAATCTGATAGAAGACCCACTTTTCATAGAATCTCATCGTATTTCTTCTTTTCAACCACGAGGCACTGATGTTCCTGTTGTTTTAGATTTGATGATTCATGATATTGACCTCATCCTGGATTTCATTCAAAGTCCCCTGAAAAAGATTTATGCTAATGGAGTGGGAATCTTTACTCCCAGTATTGATATTGCCAATGCCAGAATTGAATTTGAAAATGGCTCTATTGCTAATGTAACTTCGTCCCGTGTCTCATTGAAACAAGAAAGAAAGATTCGCTTCTTCCAAAGAAATGCTTATATCTCACTGGATTTTATTGCTAAATTAGCCTCTGTTACCAGAATAAATCCTGAAATGATGAAATTCATTCCCTTCATCTTGCAAGGCACTATGGACATTAAACCAGAACAATTGGTAGAAATTCAGCGTTTTGACCTTTCTAATTCAGTGCAGGATGCACTTGCTCTGGAACTGAATTCATTCATTGAAGCAATTATTGAAGACAAAAAACCAGTGGTAGATGGACAGGCTGGATATCGGGCTTTACAAGTAGCAATGCAAATTCTGGATTGTATTAACCATCAACCTAAAACTCATATCTAAATAAAATTATGAAATATATATTAGTTACTGATATAGCTGAACATATCGGAGAGGAAATAATCCTTAAAGGATGGGTACGTAATATCCGTCATAGTGGAAAACTCCTATTTATAATTTTCCGGGATGGCACAGGAGATGTGCAATGCGTGGCTTTTCAACCAGAACTCGGAGAGGAAAAATTTAATCAGGCGAAACACCTCACTCTGGAATCATCCATCATTATTACTGGAATTGTTAGAAATCACCCAAAACTGCAAGATCAATATGAAGTTGCTGTTACTGATCTGGCTATTATTCAGATTGCAGAAGATTATCCTATAGGAAAAAAAGAACACGGTGCGGATTTTCTACTTTCTAATCGTCATCTCTGGATTCGTTCTTCAAAACAATGGGCTATCCTTCGGATTCGTCATACTGTCTATTATGCTATTTGTGATTTTTTACATCAAAACCATTTTACACGTTTTGACTCTCCTATTCTTACCCCTAATGCTTGTGAAGGAACCACTACTTTATTTGAATTGCAATACTTTGATGAAGGTAAAGCCTACCTTTCGCAATCTGGCCAACTCTATCTGGAAACTGGTATTATGAGTCTGGGAAGAGTTTATGACTTTGGTCCTGTTTTCCGAGCAGAACGCTCTAAAACCCGGAAACATCTTACGGAATTCTGGATGATGGATGCAGAAGCTGCCTTTATTGAACACGATGAGAATATGCAACTTCAAGAAGAGCTTATCCGATATGTTATTCGTACCGTTCTAAAAGAAAGAGATAATGAACTAACCATCTTGGAGCGAGATAAGGAAGCCTTAAAAGCTGCTGATGCACCCTTTGGAAGAATGTCTCATTATGAAGCTGTGGAATATCTTCATTCTAAAGGTAGCGAAATTACACATCAAAGTGATTTAGGTGCCCTTGATGAAGTTCTTTTAACGGAAAACTCACCCGTCCCTATTTTTGTAGAACGCTGGCCTAAAGAAATTAAAGCTTTTTATATGAAACGTGACCCTGAAAATCCGGACTTAGTACTGGGTAGCGATTTAATTGCTCCTGAAGGATTTGGAGAAATAATCGGAGGTTCACAGCGTGAGGATGATTACAATCTCCTGCTCCAAAGAATGAAAAACGAGAATATGCCTATTGAGGATTACCGCTGGTTTCTGGACTTGCGTAAATATGGTACCGTCCCACATAGTGGATTCGGAATAGGATTGGAAAGATTGGTTAGCTGGATTAGTGGAGTGCATCATATCCGTGAGACCATTCCTTTCCCAAGAATGATTTATCGCATATATCCTTGAAACATCTAGCAGTTAGTTAAATTTGCCATTTTAAGAATAGGATTTATTCTTGAGAGACGATTAATCTTGTTATTTTCAATAAAATAAAATAAATGGAGAAAAACAATGCATTATCCTGATTCGTTTTCCCAAATTACTCAAGTGATGAAATCATCGTTAATCCGGGAGTTGGTGGCGTCCACTAAGAACATTCCAGATTTAATTTCATTTGCTGGTGGGTTCCCTTCCCCTGCAACTTTTCCTGTTCAACAATTAGCTGAACTCTTTAATGAAGTGGTAAAAAATGAAGGTAGTGATGTCCTTCAATATGGAGCTAGTGAAGGTGATATCTTGCTTAAAGAACAACTTATGAAGTGGGAAGCATACGAATTGAAACCTGAAGAAATGGTTATCACCGTTGGTGCTACTAACGCTATCTATTATTATGCAAGATGTCTGATTAATCCAGGAGATGTAATTCTCTGTGAAGCACCTTCTTTTCTTGGAACTCTGGTCACTTTTGATGCACTGGAAGCAGATTGCCAGAGCATTCCTATGGATGATGAAGGCATTATTATGGATGCATTGGACTTAAAGGTAAAAACTCTTCGTCAGCAAAAGAAAAATATTAAGTTCCTCTATATTATCCCTGATTTTCATAATCCTGCAGGGATAAGCTATTCCCTTAACCGAAGAAAAGAGATCATTCGATTTTGTATAGATAATAGTATCCCTATTCTGGAGGATAATCCTTATTCTCGTTTGCGATTTTATGGAGAACCCCTTCCAACTTTCTATCGTGTTGCCAGAACTGATTTTGCTCCTACAAATATCGTTACTGAAATCGTTTCCTTTTCCAAAATCCTGGGTCCAGGACTTCGTATTGCTTATGCTAAAGGCGATAAAGAACTTATTGAAAAAATGGTATCCTGGCAACAAAAAGTCACCATTACTCCTGATTGTGTAGCTGAAAGAGTAGTAGCCCGTTTTCTGGAAAAAGGCCTGATGGATGCTCATCTCAAGAACATCTGTGAATACTATCGTCCTTATTTACAAAAAATGCTGGATGAACTAGAAAAACATATGCCATCATCTGTTCATTGGACAAAACCTGAAGGAGGAATATTTCTCTGGCTTACTCTTCCAGAACATATTAATGCAGATGAACTCTTTATTGAAGCAAGTCAACATAAAGTTTCCTTTATCCCTGGCTCAAAATTCTATCCAGAAGGACAGGAAAAATTCAATACCCTGCGTTTGAACTTTACTTATTCAACCTTTGAACAAATTGAAAAAGGTGTCCGCTCTCTGG
This sequence comes from Candidatus Cloacimonetes bacterium ADurb.Bin211, assembly GCA_002070045.1. Classification (GTDB taxonomy): domain Bacteria; phylum Cloacimonadota; class Cloacimonadia; order Cloacimonadales; family Cloacimonadaceae; genus Syntrophosphaera. The sequence continues at coordinate 3,674 of MWCN01000126.1, read as the reverse complement.
CTGAATTACTTAATGCTAAATTGAAATAAATCTCTATTAGATATGGTGGTGATAGAAGTCCTTCTGCACTAAAGTTATAATCAAAATGGAAGAAGATATCTCCTTTTTGCAAATCCATCACCCTTTCCTAAAATAAAACAATGAACTGATAATTCATAAGTTTTATAAAAAGAAAGAATAAAGCTCAATATACTGTGATTTTTATTACATCTTGATTAGGCAGATATCTATCATTTTAAATAATATTTATGAATTTTTCTATTGCTATATCTTATTTAATACCTGTCTTTTATAAGCTCAAGAAGCAAGAAAGAGATATGAATTAGCTGCAATATATTTCTTATTAATTCTAACATTTGACGGTATTAATTCTATAAAAAATTGAGAAACAAGGTCTTGATAATAAAGATATTAAAATAATAACATTTTCATTTCATAAATGGTCTACATCTAAAAAAATGAATTATTATTCATCTAAAAGGAAAATGATTAATCTATTTCTTTAAGACCGCTTTACGCTGGAAGCTGCTCCTACCTGCTCGCATAACTATATTATAAATGCCATTGCTACAGAGAGTGCCATCTTCATCTATTCCATCCCATATTATTCTATGATGTCCCTTATCTTGAATCCCTAAATCAAAAGTTTTTATCATCTGACCACGAGCATTGTATATATAAATCTTTACTTCTGACTTTGATTCAAGAGTATAAGGTATATAGGCTATCGGATTAAAAGGATTGGGATAAACATTATCTAAGCTAGTTATCAAAAGTATATCAGAATTTGGTATTAATATTGTTTCGTAGATTACTTCTATTGGTCCATTAAATCCTATAGTACCATCTAACCCATTATACTGTAACCAATAATAATAAATTCCGCTATCATTCAATTCATAATCAGTATAGCTATAAGTTTTAGGTTGTGATGTATTAGTAGCATTAATTAGAGGACTAATGATATGTGCCTCACTCAAATCCTTATTTGTACTGCGAAGTATATAATAACCAGATAAATTTATTTCTGTTTGGCTTGTCCATTGTAAATTTACCTTATTTATATTAGATATATAAGCAAAGAAATGGTTAATTTCTAATGATAGTGGCGGATCCTCTATGGTGATAAAGTGCCATTCGTCTGAAAAAGGTCCTTCTCCACCCTCATTATAAGCTAATACTTTCCAATAATAAGTAGTTTCATAATCAAGCGGTTCCATAATATTGTGGGATTGAATAGTGATTTGATCATATAAAGTATATTCTTCTTCAAATTCACTTTTTAAAAACAACTTATACCCCTGTGCTGTATCTACTGTAACGGGTAAATCCCAGCTTAAGGTTGGAGTAATGCTAATATTATCTTCTCCATTATAAGGTAATATTAATCTAGGTTTTCCAGGAGGCGATATAATTTCAAGACCTATCTGACAAATATAATTTAAACAACCGTAGTTTCCTGTCATTGAAGAAGGATAAGAAAGACTGGGATAATTACTACCATAATAATATATTCCCGTATAAGGAGAATTCACTTTTGTATAAATATTAAAATATAAGTTATCATCGTTTGATAATTCAGTCAACTCAACTACCGCAATTACTAAATTACTATTATTATTATAGTCAAATTGATTAGTAAGAGGAATAGTTAACCAACCTTCTGATAAATAATTAGATACATCTCCATCAAATACTTGTATAAGATTATTTATTTGAACCCAATCCCTAGTATTGTTGAATTCGGTTTTTTCCGTATGACCCATATATATGCACCAATGATTTGTATTTTCAAAATCACCAGAATAATGCCTGAAACTTAATTTAGTAATTTTACCCTTATAATTTATTTCATTTTGATAATATATTTGTTGTGAATATGAATAAACAGCTTTTGAATGAACTGGAAAGTAGAGATCACGATAGTTTCCTGTTCCAATTGAAATTAGATTGGCATAACATAATGTTAGTAACCCACAACCATTTATAAATGATATTAATAATAAAAATGCCTTTCTCATAATCAATACCTTTAATTAATTATTTATAAATAATATAATATTTTATTTAATATTATCATTTCTCTGGAACCATTTATATAACATACTTTAATTATTTAATTACTTGATACCTATGTAATTAACTACTTGATTAATATTATTAAATTCATTAATTATGCGATAATATTTTGTCAAGAAAAAGATTAAAACTTTTCATATGGTTTATTTCTTCTACTGCGATTTAAAATTGATTAGCCTGATGAAAATAAAGTTTGAGTCAACTTAAACTATTTTCTTTTTAGGAATCCATATAAATATTACTCACAATGAGTAGTACAATGGCTCAATTCAAGAGAAAGGAATTGATAAGGGGATACTATTTACTATCTACTGAGAACGCATATCGTCCATTTTTTCTGGTTTTATTCTTTTAGCCTCTGCATCTCTATAAGCTTTTGGACCGAGGACGCACTCCGATTTTTGTTTTACTTCTTCACATATCTTCTGTAATTTATTATTCATTTTCTGAACCTTCCCTAATTATAATTTATATTATTATCCTATCTGAATAATATAATTTAATTTCATTTTAAACCAAGACTTAACGATATACTAATACATTATCTTTAGACTCTTTCTTGACTCTTTCTTGACTCTTTCCTATTACTTTAGTTAAGTAATCAACAGGAAGTGGTCAAGTTAGAGTAATAACCTAAATATTTGCCAAATATTTGAGGGCACACCATTGTCATAATATGATATAACTGGAACTAATATCAATAGTTATGATTAGAAGGGGGATTGGAAGGGGGATTGGAATGGAAAAAAGAGAGATAAACCTATAAGATTACGGATTCTCTGATGAAGATTATCCTCATTGTATCACTGGTTCTTTTATTAAAACTTAAGAGGCGTCAGTGATGGTGGTGACCTACTCTTCCACACAGTTGCCCGTGCAGTACCATCGGCGTAAGCGGTCTTAACTTCTGTGTTCGGTATGGGAACAGGTGTTTCCCCGCTGCTATAGCCACCATCACTGACGCCTCTCTTCAATCTTATATCTTAGCTCTGATATTTATTTTTCTGGCATCAAGATAGTTTAGCGGTGTAATGAAGTCACACAGAAAAATAGTAGTGAAAGTCAATCGACCGATTAGTATCACTCGGCTGAAGTGGTTACCCACCTTACACCTGTGACCTATCAAGGTGGTAGTCTACCACCGGTCTCATGGGAAATCTCATCTTGGAGTAGGCTTCCCGCTTAGATGCTTTCAGCGGTTATCCCGTCCGAACATGGCTACCCGGCAATGCAATGGGCATCACAACCGGTACACCAGAGGTCCGTCCACACCGGTCCTCTCGTACTAGATGCGGATCTCCTCAAATTTCCTGCGCCCACGAAGGATAGGGACCGAACTGTCTCACGACGTTCTGAACCCAGCTCGCGTAACTCTTTAATCGGCGAACAGCCGAACCCTTGGGACCTTCTTCAGCCCCAGGATGAGTTGAGCCGACATCGAGGTGCCAAACACCGCCGTCGATATGAACTCTTGGGCGGTATCAGCCTGTTATCCCCGGAGTACCTTTTATCCTTTGAGCAACGGCCCTTCCATTCAGGACCGCCGGATCACTAAGACCTGGTTTCCCACCTGCTCGACCCGTCAGTCTCGCAGT
>MWCN01000125.1 GCA_002070045.1 Candidatus Cloacimonetes bacterium ADurb.Bin211 | reverse complement strand
AATACATTGCCTATCTATAAAAGTCAATTTCTTAGGTTTCTATAACTTCCACATTGGCACGAGGAATAATCATCCTTGTTCCATCTTCAAACTCAGCTTCCAGGACTCTGACCAGCGTTTCCGATTCCACTTTGGTAAGTTCTTCAGGAAGAGCTGTAACTTTTGCAATTTTTCCGAAGTTTGGCTGTCGTATAATTCGGATCATTGTTCCGATTTCCAGGACTGGAGGTTTAATTTCTTGAGGGACTAATTCTTCTTCTGAAAACTTAAGTGGGATAATGATTTCAGGTCTAATAACACCAGCTCGGATTTGAGTTTTTCCATGAATGGAAGTTTTATGTCCGTTAAATTTTTTCAGTAGATTATAAGTTTTATTAGCCATAGCTATTTTGCCAAAACCTTCCGTGCATACGATGGTAATGCCAATATTTTCGTGTCCCGTAATAGCCACTCCAAGGTCGTATCCTAGAAGTTTTTTCAGATCCTGGTCATCAATACCACCGGTTATAATAGCTTTAACACCGTGATTTTTGGCTGCTTCCATAACATCATAGGAAACGAATTGACCGGTTACGATAATTTTATCTTTACAGGCTTCAGTTATTTGAGCTGGTGTTATTTCAGCTTCGGGGCTATCAGCTATGACCATAAGTTCACCGACTGTTTCACCTCCAACGCCAAAAATTCCCTGGGCATAGGCACTTTTGTTTTCAATAATCACACCTTCTTCAGGAATTATTTCTGTGACTATTCCATCTATAAAAGCTTTAACCTGCACAGGTATCTTGGGTTCACGGAGAAGAATTTGACCTGTAATGGTGGAAATACTTTCAACTTCACCACTTATAGGAGAACGTACTTCATTTTTCATTATACCCAGACCAAATAAGCCCTTGGTTTCCGCTAAGACTGTATCAGTGGTGATTTTATCACCTGGTTGAACTTTTATAAAATTAGGAAGTTGTGCTGGAGCAACACCAAGTTTATTAGCTAAATTGAAGGGGACAACTTTTCCGGGAAGTAAAGTTTCTGCAACAACCGTTTCAGCTTTAACATGGTCTCCCTTTTTAACCAGCACCTGTCCCTTGAGAGGTAAAATTCGTTCTTTTCTAAGGATAATGTTTTCCGTAATCGTTAAACCAGCAGAATATGCTTGTGCCATTTTTTCCTCCTATTGTAATATCTGTTCGGGATAGGCATTGAATGCACGCAGCCATTTTTTTAAAGTGGCAATACGTTCAGTTTTTTCTGTGGGAAGCACGAAAGGCTGTCTACCTCTGGTATCCAGAACAATTCCAACTACTCCACCTTTAAGTTCCACATTCAATTCTTTGCTTTTGTTGGAGTCTAAGATTAGACCGCCGTGAGTTTTCAAGCTTGCTTTAACTACTTCTCCAACGCCACAAGGGATTAAACGCACTTCACCAAAAGGTATCTGTTCTTCCCAGATACTTCCATCAGGCAATTCCAGTTTTGCGGTAAGAGCGGGTTTTCCCACTTTACCCTTACCTACTGGGGCAACACAGGTTCCTAAATAAATCATACAGTCTTTATGAAAGACCTCTGTTGCTGCTTTAGTGCTGATTTCAGAAAGCACTCCCAGATGAGGCATCATAAAAATGCTATCAACAGCTAAACGAGTGATTCCTTCGGGAAGAAAAGCATTAATTAATAGCATCATAGTTTGACTACGACGAGGTGCATGAGAAAGGACTCCTCCACTACCCACCAGAAGGTCTAAGGTCATCAAATTGACCAGCGTTTCACCAGAAGTAGATTGACTGAATGCTTCCGAAATATCACGTTGCCGTTGAGTTCCTTTCAGAGTGCTGGCAAATTCTTTATGTTGTTCAAAAGCAAGTCGCAAAGCTTCAATAGCTATGGCTTGTTCTAAAACCAGCTCTTCCAGAAGGTAAGGAATAGTGGTAGGACGAATCATTTTATTCTTAATCATATTACGCAGATAACCTTCATCAATATCTAAAGGCACCCATCGCATAATATTATCTAGTCCGCTGGAAGCCAGAACATTGGAGATGCTATAGCTCATTCCCAGATTGGCACTAACGGTACGATTGAAAATGAATTCCTCAGTAAACACGGAAAATATATCTGTAGTTGCTCCACCAATATCAACTCCGACTACTTCAATATTTTCTTCTTGAGCAATAGCTTGCATAATATTACCCACAGCGGCAGGAGTAGGCATTATAGGAACAGGTTCATGGTCTGGTCCCTGACACCATTTCATCAATTTATCATAGCCTGGAGCTTGTTTCATCACATGGTCTAAAAACAGTTCATGGATTTTATCTCTTGCGGGTTTGAGGTTTTCTATTTCCAGCTTGGGACGAATATTTTCTGTGATAATTAAATCTACTTTATCTTTTAGACATTCCCGCACATAATCACGAGCATCTTTATTTCCAGCGTAAATCACAGGAAGCTTAAATCCTGTTCCCAGACGAGGTTTAGGATCGGCGGCACTAACCAATTCAGCCATTTCTACTACATGCTTAATCGTTCCACCATCTTCTCCACCAGCCATCAATATCATATCTGGTCTGAGTTCTCTGATTCTTTCAATCTTTTCGTGATTCATTCTCCTATCGTTACTGGCTATAAGGTCCATAACAATTGCACCAGCACCAAGGGCAGCACGTTCTGCACTTTCTCCTGTCATTGAAGCGACCACACCTGTAACCATCATTTGCAAACCGCCACCAGCTGAAGAAGTGGAAACATAAGCATCCACTCCAACATCACCCTTTCGGGGGATAACGAATTCCCCATTTTCCATAAACTTAATATTGGGATTATGGTATTTGAGACGAGCAAGTTCTTCTAGTTCCTGGGTGGCATTAATCACACCTTTGGTAACATCATTCAAAGGAGCTTCCACAGTTGTGGGTGCTTCTCCCCGAACGGTCTGGCGGTATTCTCCATCAATCCATTCAATTAAAATAGCCTTAGTAGTTGTGCTTCCGCAATCAGTAGCAACAATCCTGGTAAGGCGTTTCTCATCGTATTGCATCATACCTCCGTTGATTCAGTTGACTTATTAGTTTTATTAAAGATTTTTTTAAAAAAGGCTTTTCGTTTATTCTTTCTGCGCTGTCTTTTCAAACGAGCTTTATTTCTTCGTTCCTGGTTGGTTTCTTCATCCAGTTCATCTATCCTTTTAATCAAGCGTTTAAAATAATCGTCATTTTGTATCATAAGGGCAAAACGCTGGTATTGATTAGAATCAAAAATCACTTCCGCAAAAGGAAGAAGGAAATAGAGGGCTTGACTGGCTATTCCATGCAAAGGATGGAGAGATTCAAACATTATAATACCAGCAGAGCCTAAACTTCTATCAACGAAGAAATGTGCCACTTTTTCAATCATTTCATTGGCTTCTTCTTCATTTATGGAAGTTTTTATTTCCTTATAATCTTTATCCATAATCAAATTGCACGAGCAGCAGTTAAAACTGCAACTTTGCTTGCACCTCCCTCTTTTAATACACGGGATACTTCATTAACGGTTGTTCCAGTAGTAAAAACATCGTCTACCAGAATTATTCGTTTTCCAGATAAATCAATATTTTTCTTTAGTCTAAAGGCATTGTTCAGGTTGTTTAATCTTTCTTCTAAATTTAGAGTGGTCTGACTTTCTGTAGGTAAATGTCTTTTAACAGGTTCAATATAAGGGAGATTCCATTTAATAGCTAACTTTCGGGCAATAAGTTCAGATTGATTATATCCTCGTTCTCTATAACGCACCCGATGCAAGGGAACGGCAGTGATATAATCATAATTTTGAGCTAATTTTTGAGCTTCTGGAATTTCTTGCAAAGCCTGACTAAAAAAACTGGCAGGTGCAAGAAAGAAATTATATTTAAAATTATGGATTAATTCCCGGACAGGAGATTGATAAATAAAAGCAGCACGAGCAATATCAAAGACGAAATCTGTTTCGGAACAATAAGGGCAGGTATAATCAATCATAGGAGCACCGCAATTATCACAATAGTTCTCTTTTATAGGAGAAAGAAGTTCTTTACAGCTTGAGCACAGCACATCTTTTACTTTCTCTATTCTTTCTGAGCAAGCGAGACAAACAGGAGGGAAGAAGAGATTATCAATGGAGGTTAAAATAGCTTTCCAGTGCGGCAAAGATTTTTCCTCCATCATTACTATTTACATAAGGTGTGGCTGCTCTTTCAGGATGAGGCATCATACCAAGAATGCGACGAGATTTATTACAAATTCCTGCTATATTTTCCAGAGAACCATTAGGATTGGCTTGGGCTGTGATATTACCCTTTTTATCACAATAACGAAAGACAATCTGATTATTATCTTTAAGTTCTTTCAGTGTATCTTCTGAACAAAAATAATTACCTTCTTTATGAGCAATAGGAATATCCAGAGTAGTGCCTTCTGATATCTGATGAGTGAAAGGTGTATCAGGGTTTTCCACCCGAATATATTGATGCTGACAGATGAAATTAAGTCCTATATTAGGTAGTAGCGTTCCTGGTAACAAACCACATTCCGTCAGAATTTGAAAGCCATTACAGATGCCCAGAATTAATCCACCTCTTTTAGCAAAAGCCATTACTTCCTCAACAATAGGAGAAAAACGAGCTATGGCACCACAACGAAGATAATCGCCATAGGAAAACCCACCCGGTAAAACCACTAAGTCTGGATTTTGCAAGTCCTTATCTTTATGCCAGATTAAACGACTATTATGTCCATAAAAGGCAAAAGCTTCTTTTGCGTCATGGTCGCAATTAGAACCAGGGAAAGTAATAACACTTACTCTCAAATTTGGCTTTCCTCTTTATTTTCCAGGGTAAACCAGTAATGTTCCGTATTAGGATTAGCCAGTAGCTCCTGGCAGATTTTATCCGTTTCTTTCCAAACAGCTTCTTTATCATCAGAATCCAAAGTCAATTCTATATATTTACTAACTCGCGCTTCTATCACATTGGTATAGCCCAATTGTTGAAGAGAATTACAAACTGCTTTTCCCTGTGGGTCAAGCACATTAGGTTTTAGACAGACAAATATCTTTGCCACGAGCATCTTGAAATACCTTCATACTTTAATAGTTTTTTCTTTTTCTTTGAAATCGTTATATTCGTCAATAACTTTTTGATATAAGAAGATAGGTACATTCCCACTTTGTTTTGCAGAATCATAATTTAGATAGGAATAAAGAAGTAGCCTATACATAAGTTATTAAATCAGGAAATAATTACTCTCTCACTAATGGACAATTTATATTCAGTCGTAGCTTTTTCTTATTTATTTTTAATAGGATAAAAAGGTGTAAGAGAAAACTCATTAGCAAGCTGATATAAAAACATTAAGGAAACTAAGAAGCAATGTTGTCCAGAGTTCAATTAACACGAGCAGGAGGATTCTTCCCTTCAATAACAGCAATGGCATTTTCCGCTGCAAGCAGTGCCATTTTTGTCCTGGTCTCATAACTGGCAGAACCAATATGAGGCAACAAGACAACATTAGATAAAGCTATTAATTCTTCAGGGATAATGGGTTCATTTTCGTACACATCCAATCCCGCACCAGCGATTTTATTTTCCTTTAACGCTGAAATTAAAGCCTGTTCATCAATTATAGGACCTCTGGCAGTATTAATCAGTATAGCAGTGGATTTCATTAAATTAAATTCCTTTTCTCCAATTAAATGTCTGGTTTCAGGAGTTAAAGGAGTGTGAATACTGATGAAATCGGAATTATGAAAGAGAGTGGTCAAATCTACTGCAATATAATCTGTTGGAACAGACTCAGGGTCAACTTGAGAGTCATAATAGATAACTTTCATATCAAAACCGAGAGCACGATGTGCAACTGCTCTTCCAATTCTTCCCATACCAATAATACCTAAGGTCTTTCCGAAGATATCATTACCCAGCATCAACATAGGTTCCCAGCCCCGGAATTTCCCTTCTCGCACGAAACGATCTGCTTCTACAATTCTTCTGGCACAACTCATAATCAAAGCCCAGGCTAAGTCAGCAGTAGTTTCCGTTAGCACACCTGGAGTGTTACATACTACAATATTATGTTCCGTGGCAGATTCCACATCCACATTGTTATAACCTACGGCATAGACGGATATACATTTAAGATGAGGAGCAGCTTCTATAATTTCCCGGTCTATATTATCAGTTAAAAGGCAGATTAGAGCATCTATCTCTTTCACTTTCTTTCTCAGTTCTTCGTGAGTAATAGCTCGGTTTTCCGGGAATATCTCTACTTCAAATACTTCTTCCAATCTTTTAATAGCTGGTTCAGGAATATAATTTGTGATAAAAAGTTTTGGTTTCTTCATTTGTTTAGTCCTTAGTGTTATTTATGGGCACAACTCTTTCTATAGTATTACTTTCTACCCAACCTTGAGTTCCATCAGGTAGAATAACTTGAACTCTGTTATGCTGAGTTTTGCTAACCACGACCACACTTCCTTCAGGTATAGTCTGCAGTATATTTTTGCTTTCTGGAGTATGATAAATGGGTGCTACATTAGCAATTACGACCGCACGAGCATCATTACGATAGCGGTGATTTTTAACCAGCAACATACTCCCAAAAGCAATAAAGAGAATAGCCGTTATGACCACAGCCAGAATAGGTAGACCGTGTTCTTTTCCCGAAGGAGTATGCATCAACCAATGCAAACTCAAAGTTAGGAGTATAGCTATTATTAAAAGAGTTATAGCCAGTCGGTTTAAAGAAAAGAAATCATAAATATTCAGAAATAACTGAACGAGAAAAGGTCGGGTAGGCTCTAAAGATAGTTCTGGATGCAGATTACGAATATATAAGAGATTTTGTTTCGCCTGTTTATGTGCAGAATTAAGATTTAAAGCACGAAGGAAGTTTAGCACTGCTTTACCAGTGTTTCCAAGTTGAAAATGGCAAACTCCCATATTATAGAATAAATCGGCATTTTTCACTCCACGATTAGCTTCAGCTTCCAATTTTTGGAGAGTCTGTTGATAGAAGGTTTTTTCTGCATTTAAAGAATCAGGATTTAAGACTTGAGAAGATAAAGAAAAGGTGAGTATAAGTAAGCCGAAGATAAATATCCAGTGCTTCATTCTTGTTCCTTATTTTTAGAGTTGATACCGGGTTGAGGAGTTGCCACTCTGTTCTTTTTAGAAGATTCTTTTTCTGGTTTAAAACGGCTTAAAGCTTGAACCAGAGAACGCAATTGATGCAGAGCTTCATCCAATTTTTCAGCTTCTGCGCCACCAGGCATAAAACGAGCTTTCTGACATTGCAACAAGAATTGTTCTAGCTGGTCAAGCAGTTCAGGAGGCATATCTTTCATTCTTAAGGCATCAATTAATTCTGGTGTGGGAAGACTTTTAGAAACACCATATTTTCTTGCCAGATAATCCATTAATCCACTTTCTGCTAAGGGATAGAAATCAGTAGAGAGTTTTCCAGCTGCTTCGGTTGCCTGTCTTAAATATTTAGTCAGGATACGATGAGCAGTTTTTTGGGCATACGCTACAGGTTCTAATTCTCTCAATCTATTTTCTCTTGCTACAAGACCTGAAATGATAAGAGAGATTGCACAGAGAGCAAGTATAAGCCAGAACCAGGGCTCTGTGCTATAATTCTTGAAATCTGGATAATAAGCAAGATTTAGGAGTGGATTAAGTGCTTGAGGTTTATCTTTTTCCAGTAGACCAGAGAAATAGGAAAGGATATTTGCTTGATGGACTTTAATTTTTTGGGTAGCACCATTAAAAGTTCTATACACACCTGAGCTGGAATCAAACCAGCTAAAGGTATAGCCAGGGATAGTCAATTCTCCTGTTTCTCGTGGAAGTAATGTGTAATGAATAAAACGTGTGCCTTCTATTACATTAGCAAGTTTATCTTGAATATAGGGAGCGGATACCTGAAATTTATCTACTGGTGGGAAAGGAGCTGCAGTAAACTGGCTAAAATTGCCTCTACCTGAGATGTTAATCGTGAAAGTTAATGCATCTCCCAGGTTTAATTTAGTAGAGGAAACACTCTGAGAAACAGTGAAATTTCCCACCGCTCCGGTAAATCCAGCTGGAGCTCCTGCTGGTAAGGGTTTTACATTTATCCAGCAAGGTTTGGAGCTGATAGTTTTATTTAAAAATCCCAGTAATTGTGCCTGTCCTGTGAGAATTGGCATCTGTAGTCTTCCAGCTTTATGAGGGAAAATAGCATCCTGCTTTATAAGTGCACGTTTATAAGATTTGCTATTATAGACAGTAGATTCATATTTAATAGAAGAAGGCTGAAGAAAGACCTCTTTACCATATCCTTCAAAATCTTTTTCGGATTCAGCATAGAAAGCTTCAACCGGCTGTTCCGTGTAAAGATAATAGGAGATTATTACGGGTTCGCCTACATAAGCAAAATCAGTTTCTGGAATACAGAGCAAAAATACCTCACCTTCTATAAGATTAGGATTGAATAGCTCATCTCCAAAGGGATTTAAAAAAGGTGATAGATTATATTGTTTCTGGGGTGGAGGTGCAGGTGAAGATTCTTTAACCTGAACAGTCAAAGAAGGGGTATAATAATCCTTATTTTCTACTTTAACTTTAAATGAAGGAATAGTGAAGCTACCGGTTTTTTGAGGATTATAGACATAGGTAAAGGTTTGAATGTGCGTGGTGAAAAGGTGATTATTAATCATTGAGTATTTATAGGAAGTTGAACCTACTACATTACGGAAGGAGAAGCCTGGTATTTGTGGAGCTGGCGGAGCAACAACTTTTACTTTTTTCTCACTGGAAATTTCCACTACCAGTTGCAGCTGATCTGATAAGGTTATAACATCTTCTTTTAAGTAAGCATTTACCGCTACTGATTCAGCTTTTAGTGTGCCAATCAGAGATAGCACTATAAATAGAGCACAGGCAAACTTCTTTACCACCACTTTTCTCCTTTTCCCTTATAAGGTGGGGGACTCTTTGCCATTCGATCTCTAGCTTCTTTTTGGTCAAGTGCATTTAATCTATTTTCTATCTCTTCACGAGAAGATTGTTCAGGAGGATTTTGCTCATTTTGTTCTTTATTGTTTTCGCCTATACCTGCTTGTAATTGAAAGGAATTTTTCTTTTTGAGAGCCAATTCATAATTTGCTTTAGCATTTTCATCATCTGGATCAAGGAGCATAGCGTTTAGATACTCTTGCAGTGCATTATCTATCTGGTTATTACGAAAGTACGCATTACCCAGGTCATAATGCAATTCTGGAGTTTTATCATTTTCTTTCAAGGCATCCTGGAGTTTTTTTATGCTTTCTTCATATTTACCTTGTTTGTATAAAGCTTTACTTAAACTGCTTTCTGGGATGTAATCCTTATCTTTGCTATCCAGTTCCTTTTCCCAGATTTTAGCTGCTTGTTCAAAATGTCCTTTCTTGTATAATTCACTTGCTCTGCTATGCTTGAGCGATTTCTGATTGAATAATAAAGTATAAATAAGGAATAACAGAATTATGCTGACCATCACAAGAATAAGATTGTAGAAGAGCAGTTTTTTATCTTTCATATATTTTCCCTTTTACGAGTGCGTGGCAGAAAAAGGCTTTCTACCAGTAAAATAATTATGGCAATAGCTGCAGGTATGGCATACTGGTCTTTAAGAATGGAGAAATTTCTGCTTCTTCCTCTACCAGATTCACTGGCATAAATGTTTTGAAGGATGGGGTCTAATTTTCCCTGTTCAGGTGTTACGGAAAAATATTTCCCTTTTCCGATAGATGCGATGGTCTGTAAAGTTTTAGTATCAAGCTTGGTGAAAGCTTGCTGACCAGTTTTTTCATCTCTAATAAAAGTTCCCTCTTCGCTTCCTATTCCCAGAACATAGATTTTAACACCCTGTGAACTTAATCTTTTAGCTTGAATGATGGCATTACCTTTAAGGTCTTCTCCATCGGTGATTAAAAGAAGAATATTGCTACCACCAGCAGATTGAAAAGACCTGCTTGCCAGTGCTAATGCCGCACCAATATCAGTTCCATATTCAACTACGGTGTCTGTATTGATACTATTAAGCACCAGTCTTGCACAAGAATAATCATCTGTAAGTGGACATTCCAGAGTAGGAACTCCGGCAAAGGCAATAATGCCAATACGATCTCCTTTAAGATTGTCTAATAAAGAATCTATTTGCATCTTAGCTCTAAGAAGTCTACTGGGTGTGATATCCTGGGCGTCCATACTTTTAGAAACATCAAGGCAAACCATAATATCCAGTCCATTAAAGCTATATTCTTGTTCTTCATAATCCCATTGAGGACGGAGTAAGGCAAAAATAATAAAGGCTAAAGCCAGTATAATTAATATATATTTGAAATAGTGCAAAAATTGAGAACGGTCATTAAGATATTCAGAATAGAAAGAAGAATCAGCAAAGCGGGAGAAACGCTTTTTTTCTCTTCTTTTCCAGAAAAATAGGGATAATATCAAAGGAATGAGAATAAGTAGAAGCCAGATATTTCCAGGATAATATAAATTCATTTTTTTACTCCGGGAAAATAGGCATAACTATCAAGTGAAGAATAAGTTCTATTGTCAGTAAGATAAAGGCAATCCAGAGTAGAGGCATAAACTTTTCTGCCCATATATAATGAATTTGAATCTGGTAAGTAGTTTTTTCCAGCTTATCTATCTTATCCATAATCTGTTGTAATTGTGTTTTATTTCCAGCCTGTGCAGCTTTGCCAGTTCCTGTAATCTCAGCAACAGCATTCAGAGTTTCCATATCCAGTTCTACTTGCATTTTTTGATAGTAAGTACCGAGAAAGGGGTCTTCAATAGGGTAATCTACCAAGCCGTTTGTTCCTACTCCTATAGGATAGACCTTTATTCCATAAGCTTTTGCCATTTTAGCTGCCGTTATAGGGTCTATTTCTCCGGTGTTACTCACACCATCGGTAATTAAGATGATAACCTTACTTTTTGCTGTGCTATCTTTAAGTCTGGCTACTGCTTTAGCCAGACCAACTCCTATTGCAGTAAAAGATGCTTCTTTATTGACCTGGAGGCGGTCAAGTTGTTCCAGTATAGCTTGATGGTCAAAAGTTAAAGGACTCTGAGTCAGAGCATATTCCGAGAAAGCTACTAAACCAAAACGGTCATTAGGTCTTTTTTTAATAAAGTCTTTGGCTACATTGACTGCTGCTGCTAACCTATTTTGAGGAGCAAAATCCATAGCCAGCATTGAGCCACTGATATCTATAGCAAGAACTATATCCACACCTTTCTGGCTGATATCTCGTGTTCCATAACCCCAGCGAGGTTGAGCTATAGCTAGAATTAAACATATAAGGACTAAACTTCTTAAAGCAGGGAAAAGGTATTTCCAGAACTTGTTTTCTCCTTGTATCTGTTCAAGAAGAGACAAACGCGTAAAAGGTAATCGCAATTTATGTGGTTTCTGGATCTTGAATTGATACCAGAGTAGTAGAGGCACTATAATTAGTGCCAGCAACCACCAGGGTCGAGCAAAACTAAGCATGCTCAATACCTCTATGAGCAAGCATTTGTTGTGCTTCTACCAATTCAAAAGATTGTAACCAGGATCTCAACCAGTTCTCATATTCCTCTATTTCTTCACGGGTAGGAATATATTTGGCAAATTTAACTCTATCACAGTATTTCAGGAAATTTAGTACCTCTTGACTGCTGGCAATATATAATCGGTCAGCAACTTGTTGTATTTCTGAAGTAGTCATTTCCACTGCCGGGAAACGATATTTCCGTTCTAAAAATTGTCGTAGAATTAAGGAGAGCTCATAATGATGGCGGATATATTCACCCTTCTGGATTAAATTCAGTGATAAAAGTTCATCCAATTGTTTCAAAGCAATCTTCCAAGGAGGGTCCAGAGAGGTAGAAGACGGGATATTTGCTTTTTCTGTAGTCTCTTTTCTGGTTCTTTTTCTTCTGTGCAGAATCAAGTAGATTATGCCCAAAATAGCAATTGTAATCAATATATAGTATACCCAGATAGATAATTGCATCGGGTATTTAGCTAAGGGCTTAATATCAACCAGAGTGGTGTCATTTTCAGCTCTCACGGGAATAACTTTAACCTGGAAGGCATCGGTGAAGTGAGTTTGTCCATCTGAAATTTCAGGGATAACTTGTAATTTAGGGAAACTAAGTGAACCAGTTAGTATGGGAACAATAGTTAGCTGTAACCAGGTTTTTCCGGAAGGTTCTTTCTTTTTTTCTGCTTCAAGGATTTTAAAGGAAGTTAATGTGTCAGGTACAACAACACTTTTTAGTGGAACATCTGCATAGATTTGTAATTGAAAACGGTCTCCTACATTGAGATCGTCATCATTGACCAATTTTTGTTGGATAGTGATAGCAGCAAGATTGCTAATAATAAACAGGATTAGAGCTAAGGGGAGGATTTTTTTCATCTTCCTTCTCTTAATCTTCTTCTTCTTTGTTCAAAAAAAGTTCTAAGAGCCTTGATATGCGAATCCATACTTCTTAGCATTATATAATCAACCTTAATCTTAGCCAGGTCTTTAGCGAGTTTTTCCTGTTGTTTAGAAACTCTTACTTCATAATTATTTTGAAGAGATTTAGCAGAAGTATTGCAATAAAGTGTATCTCCTGTTTCCGGATCGTAAAGGCTTAAGACTCCTGCATCAGGTAATCTTAATTCAGCTTCATCCAGAACCTGAATAGCGATAACATCATGTTTTTGTGCCAGAATTTCCAGGGGTTTATCATAGCCACTATCCATAAAATCAGAAAGAATAAACACCACAGACCTTTTTTTTAAAATATGATTGGCAAAAGTTAGGGCTTGCAGTAAAGAAGTATTTTTATGCACTGGTTCCAGATAAAGCACATCTCTTAAGATTTCCAGCGCTTTATTTCTACCTTTTCGGGGAGGAAGATACTTCTCCAGCTGGTCAGAAAACATTATCAGACCTACTTTATCATTATTGGAAAGAGCGGAAAAGGAGAGAAGAGCAATAACTTCTGCTACTCGTTCTTGTTTTTTAGGTTGCACTGTTCCAAATCGCATAGAGGCAGATACATCAACAATAAAGAAGACATTTAATTCCCTGGTTTCGGTATATTTTTTAACATAGGGTGCACCTAAACGAGCTGAAACATTCCAATCAATATCCCGATAATTATCTCCAGCTTGATATTCACGGACTTCAGCAAATTCCAGACCCTGCCCTTTAAAGCTGGAACGATATTCTCCA
>MWCN01000124.1 GCA_002070045.1 Candidatus Cloacimonetes bacterium ADurb.Bin211 | reverse complement strand
GCTTCATCAGATGATGTATAAACCTCTGGACGGGCTGGAATTATTTGTTGGTGAAACGGTGGTTTATGGCAGTCATTATGATCTCAGTTATATGCTGCCTTTCTATTTCTGGAGAGTAGGAAAGTATGGAATGCAAGAAAAAGATAATCTTATGATTTATGGTGGAGCAAACTACTATCCTGCTTCTAATCTTGTTATTTATCTAAATGTGGCAATAGATGAACTTACTTATAATAAAATTTTTACCGATTGGTGGGGAAATAAATATGGAGTTCAAACAGGAGTATCTATAAAAATGCCAAAGTTTGCACTTACAAAGAATGAAAGTCCAGTGATAACACTGGAAGCTACTGCTATCCGTCCCTGGACTTACACTCATTATGATAATGTAACGATGTATTCCAATGAACGACTGCCTCTGGGCTATCCAAAAGGCTCCAATTTGGTGGATCTGACTGCTGAATTAAATCTTCCTTTACCCTGGGAAATGAGATGGGATAGTCAATTCTCTTGCAACTGGCAGGGAAGTGTGGGCAATGATTGGCGTTTAAATTATCACACCTACTTTCCAGGTGATATTGTTAATACCGCAGAAGCCTACTGGTTAGAAGGTGATGTAAGCTTTACGCCTGTATGGACTAATACTATTCATCTGGATTTTATGGCTCATCATAGCTTTATTCTGGGTCATAGTTCCACCTTAAATAAAGAATCTCGTCATCAATTATTTCTCAGCTGGCAGTTCTTTTACTAATTATGCCTATTGTAGATCGTCTGGAATACCCTAAAAAATATAAAATGAGTAGTGCTATATTACTTATAGCAGTTCTTATTGCCATTGGTGCTATGCTTTATCAAAAGTATAGTAATAAAGCAAGAGCAAAGCAGATTATTATTCACAGCATAGGCTTTGATGAATATGAACGAAACTATATTCGGGTGGGATATGAGATTGAGAATACTGGAAAAAAAGACCAGGAAGTAGCGCTTTTAATAAGAGTCTATGATAGAGAAGGCGGAGAAATTACCAGTATATTTTTTAAGACTAATATTAAAGCCCATACCAGAGAATTTCAGAGTAAAGTTATAGATGAGCTAAACCGTCCGTTGAAAGAAGGGGAAAAACCCTATAGAGCGACCATAGAACTTCGGCAACGGGAATTTATGCACTATTAACCTCTTAGGTTATTTTTACTTGACATAAACCTAAGATATTATTTTGAAGATAAATAATTGAATTATTAAGATTCTTATCCGACGATAAAAAAATAAAGGAGAAAAAAGATGACAAAAGCAGATCTCGTAAAAATCATTTCCGAAAATACCGGTATTATCCGCAAAGATGTTGCAGTAGTCGTAGATGCTTTTTTGCAGGCAATAAAAGATAGCTTGAGCCAGGGGAATCATATTGAAATAAGGGGATTTGGAACTTTTAAATTGAAAACCCGTAAACCTCGCGTAGGTCGTAACCCCAAAACCGCACAAAGAGTGCCTGTACCAGCACGTACTGTCCCTACTTTCAAGTTTTCCCGTGAGTTCAAAAATTCCGTTAGCAATGTGAAGATTGACGAGTAGAGTGTAAATATATGCCTTGTGGTAAGAAAAGAAAACGTCATAAAATTGCAACTCATAAGCGGAAAAAACGTCTACGTAAAAATCGTCATAAGAAAAAATAAAAGTAACCACCCTGCGGGGTGGTTTTTTAATCTCAAAACGGTATAATCTATATATGGAAAACGGATTACGGGAAATCATAGCAGAAGAATTGAAGGCTATCCTAAAGGGAGATTTCTCTTCTCATAAAGATTTTCCTTATTTTTACACTAAATATTCATATCCTCTAGCTTCTCCTATAGATGGATTACTCATTTTCCCTAAAACTATACCAGAAATGCTGCTCAATTGGGCACAAATGGATACTAAAAGCCAGTGGAACCCGGAGGATTTTCTCTTTTTGGATTTAGAGACTACAGGTTTAGGCAGGAATCAGACTTTTGCCTTTCTTATTGGATTAGGATATTATGAAAAAGACCAGCTGGTGGTGGAACAAATTTTTCTTCCTGTACCTGAAGCGGAAGTTAATTCCTTTGACCGTTTAGCTGAATTGCTTTCTCGTAAAGCTGTACTTATCACTTTTAATGGCAAAACTTTTGATATTCCAATTCTGGAATCGCGTTTACTTTATAATCGTATATGGCTTAATTTACGCGAAAAAGAGCATATTGATTTACTCCAATTATCCAGAAGATTGTGGAAAAATAAGTTACCTTCCTGTGCTCTGGAAACCCTAGAATTCTATCTTATGGGAAAAATAAGGGAAGAAGAATGGGACATTGATAGCGAACTTATCCCGCAAACCTATTTTCAATATCTTCAGACAGGAGATCCAAAAGCACTGAAAAAAGTCTTTATCCATAACCAGCTGGATGTACTGCATACAGTAGCTCTTTTTACCCTTATCTGTGACTCTATAGATTATCCACCAGCAGCTGGTTATGACCAGAGAATTGACTACTATGCTCTGGCACAGCTATATCTAAGACAAGGAGATAAAGATAAAGCAAAATGTATTTTATCGGACCTGCTTGACCATAATTATCTAACTGGTGATATTGCCAATGCTCTAGGAATGTTATATAAAAAAGAGGGTAATATAACTGAGGCAGAAAGGTATTTTGCTATTGCTTCCGATTTACACCATCCTGATGGTATGCTGGAGTATGCAAAACTACTGGAAAAAAGAAAAGCTTATGCTCATGCTCTGGAAGTATCTCTAAAATTATTACACTGGTATCTAAGCCGTCCTCTGGTTAATAGTAAGAAAATTCTGGAATTAGAAAAGAGAGTTAAACGCCTTCAGAGGAAATTTGGAGATTAAAGCTTGTCCAGTGCATAACTGAAGTTTATTTTATGATTCTATATATTTTTGGGACACTATTATTTATTTTTAAAATACATCTCATTTAATGTTGATAATATAGCATAAACTATATTTGTTATATAATTAATTTGAAGTAAACAAATTAGAAGACGGGAAACTACCCCCACATTATTCATAATCATCCGATACACAATATATTAAGCTTATATTTAATCCCCAAACTCTTACTTGTCTCTCTCTTAACACTTTATGAGCAAAAGAGACAGGAGAGAGCCAGGGGATAATTCAGAGTAAAAAAGGAAACTAATAAAGTGCCAGAATTAATGACAATAATAATATCTAAGAGTATACAGTAGTGAAGATAATAGTGATAATCTATAGAAACTGAATAAAAAATATCAAAAGAGAAGATTAGATTATGGGTTCATCAGAAAAAATAGAGGTTATCTCAGTTTATGACTTTGTCTTTATATGGAATAAGAACAATATGATATAGGATGTTTTTATAAAGTGGTATAGGTTATCCCAAAACAGGTCAATGGACAGCAAAAGGGAAGAATAGAAAATTAATTTCAGGTTATCAATGCAGCTAAAGTGTAAAAACTTATCTGTTGAGTTGCCATTTTTGGACTCGCTCTTTGATTTTTTCTTTTTGTTCTTCCGTAAGCTTGTCTTCCAG
>MWCN01000123.1 GCA_002070045.1 Candidatus Cloacimonetes bacterium ADurb.Bin211 | reverse complement strand
GTCACGCACCTCAGAATCTGCCTTACAACAAGAGATACTTTCCTGGATTAGACAGAACCAGTATGTGTATCTGGCAACTGTGGATAAAAAGCAACCTTATGTAAGGCCAATGGTTATGTTTGTTTTTGATGACCGCTTTTTCTTCGTTACTTTCAGTGGAGATGCTAAAGTTCATCAAATAGCAAATAATAAATGGGTGGAGGTGTGTGTCCCTTTATATGAATCAGATAACACAGGTTATATTCGTTTAACAGGTGTGGCTCATATCGTAAAAAATCCAGCACTGAAAGCAGAAGCGGCAGAACAGTGTTTTTTCTTTGATGAATATTTTCAGGGCTATGATGACCCCGACTATACACTGATAGAATTTGTGCCTGAAATGGCAGAATATCTTCGTCCTGGAGAACGCTACAGTCAAACTTGTAATTTAAAAAGATATAGTGGATAAATTATCTGATTAATAGATGAATCGCTTCCGAAAAGAAGGGGGTAAGAAATGCCCCCTTTTCTTATAGATTAGAATTGACGCAATAACCACATTTATAATTATTGTTTACAAATATTAGTAAAAAATCATAATACAATAAGGAGCTAAAAAAAATGGCAAAAAATCATCGTGGTAAAGGACTTAAAAACCTGCCTAATTATGGAAGAGGAGAATGCCCTGTATGTCATCGTACGGGTGTTAAATTACTTTATGAAGTTAAGGTAGGAGACCAAACACATAAAGTCTGCAAATACTGCAGAAAATGTGCACCACAAAAACTTAGTGTCTGAAGAAGCATCTATCTTTTTTAAGGTTATTTTTAGGCCTGGATAAATTTACCTGAAGGGACAATAACTTGAGACCAATCAAAGCTCTGGGACAGCATTTCCTGAAAGAACCTGCTATAGCTGAAGAAATGGTCAAATTGGCAGAAATTAGTTCTGATGACAGAGTCTGGGAAATAGGTCCAGGTAAAGGGATATTAACTCAAGCTTTATTAGCAAAAGGATGCAAACTTACTGCTTTTGAACTGGATAATAGATTGGAACCTTTCCTTAAAAGCGAGTTTGGTGATAAAATGGAACTGAAGATAGTAGATGTTTTGCAAATGGATTGGGCAACGGAGTTAAAGAAGGAATCTGCACTCGTTAAAATAGTAGCTAATATTCCTTATAATATCACATCCCCCCTTTTAGAAAAACTGGAAGAATATCATTCTTACTTTAGTTCCGCCACTTTAATGGTTCAAGAAGAAGTTGCGGAAAGAATTTGTGCTGTTCCAGGAACTAAAGCTTATGGCTTGATGACTCTTCGTTTGCAGAGAATATTTGATTCTGCAATCCTTATCAAAGTGCCACGGGAATACTTTGAACCTGTTCCTAAAGTCAATTCAGCGGTAGTTTCTTTGAGACCAAGAGCAAAACCGGTAGATATAGCTGACCTGAATAAATATTTAACTGTTCTGACAACTGCTTTTGCTCACAGGAGAAAGACCTTACGCAATAATCTTCTTCATTTAACGGACCGAGAACATCTGGCTCAGATTCAGAACGAAACTGGTATTGACTTAACTCGTAGAGGTGAAACCCTCAGTGAAGCTGAATTCATTACTATCAGTCGTTATTTTTAACCTTTTTATCTTTGGTCTCGCTGCACAGAATCAAAACCTGGACCTTTACTATTTTACCAGCCAGACTGTACAAAGTTATGAGAATAACCTCTATTATCAATTAACTCCCTCACCTTCCTGGTTAATGTTAATAAATGCTCTTAATATTCAGGAAGAAAGGATGAACTTTTCTCAGCACAACCGCCATTCTCTTTTGAATCTAAGTTTATCCTCAGGCGAACATCTTATTAGACATTCTATCCTTTCTGGATATGAATATTTTTATGATTCTAGCGATTTAGATGACCATCTCCAGCCTTATAATAGTCAGACAGGAATGCTTGGATATTCTCTGGATGTCGTTCCAGATGATAGTTTACTCATCTCCATTGGAGCTGCAGGTTTGCTTCGTTCAGAAAAAGACCGGTATGTATTGGGGAACAAATTAAATAGCGATGGCTATCTTATCTCTGGCAAAGCAAAAGGTGGAACTGAATTCTGGAATTTAACCACTGGTTTTGGTGCCAACATAGAAAGAAAAAAATTGGATTGGGAATATTATCAAATTGGTAACTTATCTGCCTACCTTAATCATCTTTCAGACCAATTTAGCTTAAAGAATGATTTATCCTTTAACCAGAGAACGGATGACCTCTTTGTGCTTCTGCCAGAGGAAGATAATGGAGAAAGAGGTTATTACGACTTCTATGACCGTCAAAAACGACAATCCTTTCAATATACAGGATATTTAGAATATGCACCTGGAGATGAGGCAAAAATTGCTTTTCAGGATGTCTTTACCAAAAGGAATACAAACCTGGATATTAATACGGTTAGAAATAATAAAGAAACAGGTAATCAAGCTTCTCTATCATTACAGATTGTACCCTGGCATCAAGTGGGATGGACTACTATTTTCAATCATAGTTATTTGAATAAAGATTACAACCTTTCTCAAAATTCCCGTCAAACAGAAAATCGTTTCCTTTCTACTCTTTTGAACTGGGAATATATTCAAGGAGACACCCTCTCAACGGGAATTTCAGTAGATTTGCAAAGAGCAAGTTTCCCTAAAGACCAGCATAAATGGGATAATGACCTGCGTAATATCCGTTGCTCACTTATTAATGTCCATTACTGGAAAGAAAGGTTGAAGCTAAGTAATAGATTTTACTGGAATAGAACTGATGATGTCTATGTGAATAGCATTCTTTCAGGGAATAACAAGCAAACCACCAGTTATATTTATAATCCTGAATGTGCTATCTTGATTGGAGATTGTCTGCTTTTAGACCAAAACTATGTAATTCGTGCTGATTATACTGATTATGTATTTACTCCTTCGGAAAAAGCGCTCTATCGTCAATTGAAGGCAGATTATAAGCTGGTTTTTGATAGTTATCCTTTTATTGCACGCTCTAATGATCAACGCTGGTTACTTATTCCTTATCGGCCGCATCATCAGAATGCTTTTCTAACTTCTTTAAACTTTAGTTTTGAACAAAACGAATATGCTGATTATGATAGATCTGTGTATGTGATCAATTTCAGGAACAATCGTTATACTCTTGGTCTAACCCTAAAGCATGATATCTATGATTTTTACTATTTTCTCCAGCCACAATATTCTTGGGGAACCTGGCAAGAGTATAATTTTCAAGCCGGCTTTGCCTGGAAGTTACCAGGTTCTTCTCTTTTGGAATTTACCGTTAATCCTGTTGGTAAAGACCTTCAGAATCTGGATTGGCGTACCTCTCTTAGCATAAATGCAGCTTTCTAATATTATGAAAAACGAATATGATATCCACAAAAAGTGGATGGAAGTGGCTCTGGATGAAGCAAGACAGGCTCTAAAGGAAGATGAAATTCCAGTTGGAGCAGTGTTGGTTAAAGATAATAAACTTATTCTACGAGAACATAACCGAACTCGTCAGTATGCCAATCCCTTAGCTCACACAGAAAAAATCATAATTGACAGGATATTATCTTCTGAAATCAAGTACTTATATGATTATACGCTATATGTTGTGCTGGAACCCTGTATTATGTGTGCTGGAATGATGATATTGAGCAGATTGGGAACCTTAGTTTATGGTGCTTCAGACCCCAAAGCAGGAGCAGTCGGTTCTGTTTACAATGTCCTGGCAGATAAAAGCTTTAATCATCATCCTAAAGTTATTCGTGGAATACTTGAAGAAGATTGTTCTGCACTATTAAAAGATTTTTTTCAAAATAAAAGAAATATATAAGGAGAGTTGCCGGAGTGGTTGATCGGGACGGTCTCGAAAACCGTTGTATCCTTACGGATACCCAGGGTTCAAATCCCTGACTCTCCGCCATAATTTTATGCTTCAAAAGAATTTTAATGAATATTTAATCTGCAATGCCAGCTCTCCACTTATCAGTGATGGATTACTGAGAGAAGAATTGCTATTATATAATATATCATCTGATAAATGGGAAGCACTGACCCAGGAATTTGGAGAAATAACAGGGAAGCAACTGAGTCCAGATGATGAGATTGGCACTCTTTCAGGAGGACAAAAAGTCCTGTTAATGTGTTTTCTGGCACTCTATTCTCCTGCTCCAAAAATCCTGTTTATTGACCTCTGGCGTTCTCTGGATGAAAGAAATAGGCAAAAAATAGAAGATTTACTGAAAGTGTATTCCGAAGCAAAAGAGATCAGACAGGAGGAAATTCTTGATAAAACTTGAATCGGGAATTTATCCTGTCTGGGATGATTTTTCGCTGGAGCTAACTTCAGATTTAACTTTTAGTCCTGCGACAATATATCATCTATATGGTGCTAATGGAAGTGGCAAAAGTTCATTTATTGAGGAACTGCTTATTCCTTCTCTTCGTAATCAAGAAGAGATTTTTCTTCTTTATTTTGAACAGCAAATGCATTTCCAAATTCAAGCAGTTAAAGCTTATGCCAGCATTATGTATCCAAGAAGAGAGATACATAATGAGATGGATACTATTGATTATTTGCTGAATAATCTTCTTTTAAATTATAATCGTGAGCCCCGTCCTTGTTTTATAGTTATGGATGAATCACCCTATGAATTGAAGATATATGATTTTATCAAACAAAATATACTGGATTACTGTCTGATTTATTCTGCGCATTCGGAATTATTACCGGCAACTAAGACACTGGAATTTATCCCTGTATCTTCATCGTTTTCAAGAGTATATGTCAGCATCAATTAAACTTGTAATCGCATTTTTCCAACTTATAGCCTGTCTGCTCATAGTGCTATTTTTATTTATGGAAAATCTTGCAGTCCAGTTAGCATTTGTTTTCTTGTTATCTGGTTTGTTGTTGTTTAGTAAGGGAAGAAAACGCTGGATTGCAGGATTGAGGTTAATGCTGCCTTTTCTGGTTTCATTAATAATAGTATATATTTTATTTGGATTATTTAGATTACATACTCCAGAAGGAGAGCCAGGTTCTTTCCAATTCTGGTTAGAGTTTGGCAGTATAAGGATTTTGCTTTTTGTAAATTCCGTTCTGGCATTTCAACTCTTTTTCTCCATTGTGGGGTTCAATGACCTTCTGCATATGCCCCTGAAAATAGGCACTATGAAGTATGTTATTCTAGGGAAAGTGCTATCTAATACTGCTATCAATTCCTATAAAGAAATCACTTTTCATCAAAGTCTTATTCCTTCTGAACAATATGAAAAGCTCCCTTTTTCACATAGATTTAGGGCTCGGCTTTCTTCTGTCCTTGCACTAATGCTTTCTTTAATAACTGAAGCAAGTCATAAGGGCAAATATATTGATAATCGTATAATACACTGTCATCAAGTTAAGAAGTATAATCCCGATCAGTGGTATTTGACTCTTGGATTTCTGGTGATGGTGACAGTCGCCACAATGATTATTCCAATTCCCGTACCAGGTGGAGGTTTTTTCAATTTTGGTGATGTAATGATTGTGTTTATAGGACTTTATGCGGGGAAAAAAGCTGGAGCTATTGCTGGTGGCATAGGTTCAGCTATAGCAGACCTGTTGCTTTTTCCACTCTTTGCTCCTATTACTTTAATTGTTAAAGGGTTAGAAGGATTCATCTGTGGTCTGGCTCATCAGAAATCTGGATTCTGGCAAATAATATTTCCCTTAATCGGTGCTATAGTTATAATTGTTGGCTATTTTGTCGGTGAATGGTTTCTTCCACAACTGGGTAAAGCAGTAGCACTGGCTGATTTACCGGTGAATATAATTCAAGCACTGGTTGGATTTGTAGGTGGAAGAGCCCTTTTTGAAGCGGTTAAATATCTGAATCTATAAATAAAAAAGCCATCCTCTAAAGGATGGCTTAAAGCTTGTCAGTCAAAAGAATTACTTCAGTTCAATCACTAAAACCTTTTGCTTCTTAAATTGTTCGGGGTCTGTGACTCTGAGAACATATTGGTCTCCTTCCTTTCTAACTTCATAAGAAGCTGCAATATGATTAGAAAGAACAGAATATCCTCTCCTGGTAACCGGGAAGGTTATTTCCTGAGTTTCTAGAAGATTAAAATGACTGAATTTGGTTAAATTTACATCCTTAAGCACGGAAACTTTTCCAATGCCAAGAATACCACCCTTACGAGTAATGATTCCACTATCAAGAAGCTGTTTACGAGTTCCTATAGCATAGTAGATGGTATTGCTATCAATATTTAGCTTGGTTAGCTCAGTTTCTTTTTCTTGAAGCATATTTTCACGTTTAGTAATTTCTGCTTGAGCTATTTTACGTTCTGTTGTCAGAGTGTCATTAATAGCAATTACTCTTCGCTCCAATTCAGCAACAATTCTTTCTTTTTCAGCGAGTGACTTTTTAAGTCTATCCACCGTACTTTGCATACTCGCCATAGTTTTTTTATTAGCGGCAATCTTGGCTTCTAAATCTGCTAACTGCTTTTTGTATTCAGAAATCTTAGTGCGAGCAGTATTTAAAGTGTTAAGATTGCGAGCTTTTAGTTCCTCAGGTGTACCTACTGGAAATTCCGTTCCAGCTCCAATTAAACCTAATTCTCTACCCAGGGCATCAATGCTATTTTGTAACTCTTCTGCGGTTACTGGCCCCTCTTTTTCTAAAATTGATTGTTTCAGCTCTTCCTGAGATTGAGCTAGTTCTTTGGCTTTAACGGATGCGTTATGCCACATTACACCAAATATGATGGCAAGAATTGCCAGAATTACTACAATGATCCAAGATGTCGTTTTCATACTTGACTCCTTAATGGATTCAATTATAATATTACAAATAAATTTTATTAATTTTTTGTCAAGTATAAAGTGATAAAATAGATGAATTATAATATATTATTTGCCTGGACGAGGGATTTTCCCCCTGAGAGAAAGATTGTAGATAGCGTATCTTACAGTGAAAAAGCTTTACGCATTCACTTTAAAGATAATACCGATCTTTATTTAATTATCTCTAATTACGATGCCTATCCTTTTCTCTCTTCAAATCCCGTTCCTATCTCTGAGGAAACTCCTATCTGGAATCAATTGATACATTCTACTTTAATAAAAGTTAGTTTAGACGATAATGACCGTATAATGCGATTTGAATTCGCTCAAACTGATATTTATCTGCAGGAAAAAACTTACATACTAATAGCAGAATTTATCCTCCCTAAACAACAAGTTCCTTGATTTAGATTTACGCTCTAATTCATCAATGCTATTTTGTAACTCTTCTGCGGTTACTGGCCCCTCTTTTTCTAAAATTGATTGTTTCAGCTCTTCCTGAGATTGAGCTAGTTCTTTGGCTTTAACGGATGCGTTATGCCACATTACACCAAATATGATGGCAAGAATTGCCAGAATTACTACAATGATCCAAGATGTCGTTTTCATACTTGACTCCTTAATGGATTCAATTATAATATTACAAATAAATTTTATTAATTTTTTGTCAAGTATAAAGTGATAAAATAGATGAATTATAATATATTATTTGCCTGGACGAGGGATTTTCCCCCTGAGAGAAAGATTGTAGATAGCGTATCTTACAGTGAAAAAGCTTTACGCATTCACTTTAAAGATAATACCGATCTTTATTTAATTATCTCTAATTACGATGCCTATCCTTTTCTCTCTTCAAATCCCGTTCCTATCTCTGAGGAAACTCCTATCTGGAATCAATTGATACATTCTACTTTAATAAAAGTTAGTTTAGACGATAATGACCGTATAATGCGATTTGAATTCGCTCAAACTGATATTTATCTGCAGGAAAAAACTTACATACTAATAGCAGAATTTATCCTCCCTAAACCAAATGTTATTTTAACAGAAAAAAATGATGAGCTAATAATTATAGATGCTTTAAAAAAGTATTCCTATAAAGACAATCCTCAAAGGCAGATTCTTCCTAAATTACCCTATCAAAAACCGGAGACGGCTTTTAAGCCTTACCAGAAGGACCTTGCTTTTCCGTTAGTATTAACATCCTTAGAGACTGGAGAACCTATTCAGTGCGACACGGTTAATGAATACTTGAAAAATCACTTTCTCTATGTTCTTTCCCTGAAAGAAGCATTGGAGCATAGAAAAGCTATTATTTCCTACTGGGAAAAAGAATTAAAAAAAGCTCAACAAAAGCTTTATAAACAAAAAGAGGAACTGGAACAGGCAAATAAATGCGAATACTGGAGAATCTGTGCTGAAATCTTAAAAGTCAATCTATCCAATATTCAGAGAGGTCAGACAGTCCTGAAAGCTATTAATTATTTTGACCCGGAACTCTCTACTATTGAAATTGAACTTTTATCCGATAAGACACCTCAAGAAAATATGCTGGACTATCTCAAAAAGTATAAAAAAGCAAAGAGAGGAAAGGAAGTAATAGAACACAACCTAAAAGAAACCGAGAAAAAGATTAAGCAGCTGGAAAACATTGTCCAGAAAGCCAGAAACGGTGAACTGGATGAATTACCTCAAAAAGAAAAGCTGCATCAATTATCACATAAACTGGATATGGCTGAAAAGCTGCTTCGTCTCAGAATTGACGACCGTTTTGAGATTGTAATAGGAAGAAAAGCCAGTGAGAATGATTTTATTACCACTCAATTAGCCAGACCTTACGATTGGTGGTTTCATTCAAGGCTTTATCACGGTTCGCATATCCTATTAAGATGTCTGCAAAAGACCAATCCTCCAGAAGAATTAATTCACATTTGTTGTTCTCTTGCTGCCTGGTATAGTAAAGCTCGTTTTTCCCAGAATGTTCCTGTGGATTATACTCAAATTCGTTATGTGCGAAAACCTCATAAGAGCAAACCTGGTTTTGTAACCTATACCAATCATAAAACTGCATTTGTGCAACCTATGGATTTAAGAACGGCGAAAAAGGAATTAAATCTGTGAAAGGTAAGATTAGGGATGAGGGCATTCTATTCAAGACCATTAAATTCCGGGAAACTAGCCTGATTCTTAAGGTCTTTCTAAAATATCGAGGTATGATATCTATTCTGGCTAAGGGAATTCGTAAAAAACCCGAAAATGACCTTCTCAATTCTCTTTACACCTATGAGTTCACCCTTTATGAACCTCAGGAAGATGGATTGTATCTATTAAGTGAATTTACTCTCCTAAAAGAATTCAATCTCTTTGATAATTTACCAGCCTGGACCGCTGCTGAATGTGCTGCAGAACTTTATACTCAAATAATTATTCCACCGGAAGAAAATACAGCTTACTATGATTTGCTCCAGAACTATCTGGATTATCTAAAAAAAAGAGGAGAAAATGCTATTCTGCTCTGGTGGCGTTTTTTATTAAGAATATTTATAAGACTGGGTATAGCTTTGCCTCTGGATTCCTGTGCTAATTGTAATAAGAAAAAGGTAAAAATAGTAGCTAGAGAGAAAGGGACAGGTAGATTAATCTGTGCTGAATGCTTAAAAGAAGCCAATTACCCTGAATATTATGAGGTATTAACTTCTTCTGCATCTCAAATTCTACATCTGCTACCTCAAATTGGTGATTATCTGGATAAGATTCATCCAGATAGCCAAAGCGTGGAACAACTCAACCATCTTTTTTCCGACCATTATACCAATCATTTCCGAAAACCTCTGAAACTGCGTAGTCTGGAAATCTTAAGCCAGTTTTATCAATGAAATTTTAAAATAAAAATATTGCCTATATGATTAGAAAATTAGTTGGATAAAAACATTAAAAAAATCGCTAACTCTCATATTTCCCTATTTTGAGGGGTTATCTCATAGTATGATGTATTCAATTATTCTTATAGAATTAAGTAATGATTATTTATGGATTTCAATATTCTTATTGCCTAAATGCTTTTCATAAGAAGGGGTGGTTTTATCTTCCCTTTTAAATAATTTTAGCATCAGCATTGCATTTTTTGAAATTCTAAAAATATCCCTATAAAATCTGAGCCCAATTCTAAAATTCATATCAATTCACAACTTTTTATACTGAATTCTTTGGACAGTAGAAGATTTATATCAGAATCTGTAACAGGAATATGCTTGGGGAAAATCCTGCTCAGTTCTAAGGTCTGTTTGAAGAATATGAATCAGCTATTTCTGTTGACTATATGTTTTGTCTATTCACTGAAGAGATATATGAATATCTTTCTTTTAGTTATTTTCCCAAATAATTTCCTAGAATATACATTTAGATAAAAAGCTTAAGTGCTTATTTAATTATAAGTTGACTAAACTAATTAAATAATGTTTTGTTTCATTGGTAAGACTACGGAAAAATCCTTAAGAAAGTCTCCAGTGCGAAATCTCAAGAACCAGCTATTCCTTTTGTTCACAAAAACCGGAGATGCTTTCTAAATATTATTTTCCCTTGACAACCCATTAAATAATAAATAGTTGAATCCATTACTATATTATAAAATCGTTAGATAGATTATTAATAGAATTACTAAGATATTTAAAAGGATAAAAATGAGACAAATACTGGAGAGAGCATCCAAAAATATAGGTGGGGATTTTTATTCTGCAAATGAAATAATTCATTATTTTAAAGAAAAGGAAATTGATAAAGATTGGTCTTTGTGTGAAATACCAAGGACGGAAACAAGTAAATGGACACATAATTACCACCGTTATCCCGCAAAGTTTATACCTCAATTAGTTGAAAAATTGATGGATGAATATGTAATGAATGTCAATTCACATATAAATGACCCCTTTATGGGATGTGGGACGACGATTGTAAGTGCATTATCTAGAGGATATAAAGCAAGCGGTACCGATATTAATCATATAGCCTATCTTATAACAAAAGTAAAATCTACCCCAATAGAGCCAACCCTACTTAAATCAAAAGTTAATCAATTTTTAAAACAACTATCCTTTTTAGAAGATAATCAAATTTCTATCTTTACTCCTAGTATTGAACCTTTAATACCTTCAAAATATAGGGACAGAATTGATTATTGGTTCACAGAAGACAATAAATATGATTTAGGTGTAATTTTAAGAGCAATATATAATGAAGAAAATATTAATATTAGAGACTTTTATTTAGTTGCTTTCAGCCACATTTTAAAAAATTGTTCATTATGGTTACAAAGTAGTACTAAACCTACTCGTGACTTAAATAAAAAACCATCTCGTCCTTATTTTGTTCTGAAAACTCATTTAATGAAAATGCTAAAAGGGAATGAAGATTTTTATAATTTTATACCTGATAAGGTTAAAATTAATTTAAATGAATATTTAAATATATCTTTACAAGACGCAAGAAAACAATCTGTTGATAATGAAACAGTTGATTTAATCATAACTTCAAGTCCTTATGTAACAAGTTATGAATATGCTGACTTACATCAATTATCAGATATATGGTTATATTTTACTGATGATTTAACTGAATATAAAACTAAATTTATTGGAACTTCATATAAAAAATATGACAATATAAACCTAAGTAGTTTAATTGCAAAAAATATTGTATCTCAGATGTCGCTGGTACATAAAAAAAAGGCTAAAGAAATTGAAGCATTTTATATTGATATGGAAGAAGTGTTTAATGAGAGTTATAGAATATTAAAAAAGGGCGGAAGGTGCTGTTTTGTTATAGGTAATACGAAATATAAAGGAATAGATGTACTTAATGCTGAAGTATTTGCCGAAAGTTTACAGTATGCAGGTTTTATTTTGGATAGAATTATAAAGAGAGAAATTCCATCTAAAATATTACCTCAAAAGAGAGATGAAAAAACAGGAAGATTCGCTAGCAATTCAAAAGCAAATTGTGAAGCTTATCCTGTAGAATATATTATTATAGGATTAAAGGAATAATAAATGAATTTTGAAGATTTAGTCAATTTGTATAAAAGTAAAAAAGAACAATTTGGACAAGACACATACAAACATATCTCAAGAATTCTTAATGAAGCAAAAGAGATTCATAGAAAAGATTGGGAGAAGAATCCTACTCCCAGGGGTGATCATGAACAAAGTTGGAGAGCTTTTAAGGGTAAAAATTTTGAAAAATTGATTCAATATATAATTCAAGACGAAGTTGAAGATTTAGGCTTAAAAGTTGTTAATGGAAATATATTGGAAAGAAAATGCAATTTATCCGATGAACTAAGTAGAGTTAAAAGAAACCTATCAATTGATTATGGGCAATTCGGGCTTCATTTACCTGATGTAGACATTGTAATTTATAGTCCTATAAATTATGATATATTGGCAATTATATCCAGTAAAGTTACTCTAAGAGAACGTATAGCCCAAACAGGCTATTGGAAATTAAAATTGAAAGACGATGTCACCACAAAAGATATTAAGGTTTATTTCGTAACTTTAGACGAAGATAAAACTTTATCTGAATTAAAACCAGCAAAAAAGGGTAGAGCCATTGTAGAAACAGATTTAGATGGTAGTTATATTTTAACCCAAGAATATATTGTGGAAAGTGAAAAAGTTAAACTATTTGAGCATTTTATTGAAGATTTAAAAAGGTTATTAAAAGTATGAATTATGATAAACCTACGATTGAATCTACAACTTTGTGGGATTTTCCTAGACAAAATTATGGTAAAATTAAACATGGAGATAATAAATATCCCGGTGTGACACCAGCCTTCGTTATCTGGAATCTTATACAAAGGTATACAAAAGAAGGTGATTTAGTCGTGGATCCAATGTGTGGGAGTGGTACCACTATTGATGTCTGCAAAGAAGAAAAAAGAAGAGTATTAGGTTTTGATATTGTTCCTTATAGAGAAGATATAAAGGAAGCAGATGCGAGAAAACTACCACTAGAAAATGGAATCGCTGATTTTATATTCATAGATTCACCTTATTCTGATAACATAAAATACAATAATCATAAAGATAATATAGGGAATATATCTTGTACCAAAAAAGAATTTTATGTTGAATTAGATAAAGTAGCAAAAGAAGCTTTCCGTATTCTTAAACCCAATAAATATTTAGCTTGGTTGATTGGAGATCATTGGCGAAAAAAAAGTGGTTTTATACCTGTAGGATTT
>MWCN01000122.1 GCA_002070045.1 Candidatus Cloacimonetes bacterium ADurb.Bin211 | reverse complement strand
GCTAATTATGAAAACGGGAGGATGTCGTTATGGAACACATCGGGTTTTGGAACCTAAAGGAGTGCTTCCACAACCGGCAAGAGTGCTTAATAACGATATGAGTGAGATCTGGGATAATGAGTTGCTCATTAATGTAACAAGATTGAATATTGACTCTGCTTCATTCCACCAAATAAAAAAGAAATTAGAGAGTCAGGGACATACAGACCTGGAAAAAGCATTTGCTGAACATACAATAGACCTGGTAAATCGCACTGGTAAACATAAGAATGAAGATACTGGTTCAGGTGGAATGCTTATTGGAACCGTTGCTCAAATAGGTGATAAATTTGAGATGAAAGAAAAGATTAAAGTAGGAGATAAGATAGCTACTCTGGTTTCTCTCTCTTTAACTCCATTAAAAATAGATAAAGTAAAAAGAGTCCTTTTAGATAAAGACCAGATTGAAGTTGAAGGACAGGCTATCCTTTTTAGTAGTGGTGTTTATGCTAAATTACCTGATGATATGGATGAAACTCTTGCTCTTGCAGTTTTTGATGTAGCCGGAGCACCAGCTCAAGTTGAACGATTGGTGAAACCTGGTGATACAGTGGTAATATTAGGCGCAAACGGTAAAAGTGGCATTTTATGTAATGCTGTTGCTCGTGAAAGAGCTGGAATTACTGGAAAGGTAATTGGTATAGTACGTAACCCTGATTATATTTCAACCTGCAAAGAAACTGGTTGTAATGAAGTCATTCTTGCTAACGCGACTGATGCACTCACTATTCAAAGGGAAGTTTCTCGTCTGACTAATGGTAAAATGGCAGATGTGGTTATTAATGTCGTCAATATTGAAGATACAGAACTTCCTGCAATAATGGCTTGTAAAGATCGTGGTATTGTCTATTTCTTTTCTATGGCTACTTCTTTCACCAAAGCAGCTCTTGGCGCTGAAGGAATTGGCGCTGATGTGGATATGATGATAGGAAATGGATATGCTCATCATCATTCAGAGATTGCTCTGGATTTACTGCGTCGTAATCCAGTTTTAATGCGTATCTTCAAAGAACGCTATGGTGAAAAATAAGGAGGATATAACAATGACTGATACTATTAATATTCGCTCCATAGCAACTCAAGATGAGTGGAATGATTGGCACTGGCAAATAAGAAATAGGATAACCGATTTTGATACTTTAAGAAAATATATAGAATTGCAACCAGAAGAAGAAGCTGTCGCTCAATCCAAAACTTTCTCTTTTAGGATGGCTATAACTCCCTATTATCTTTCCTTAATCAACCCTGATAATCCTCTTGACCCGATAAGACTACAATGTATTCCCCGGATACAGGAAAGCTATATTGCTCCTACTGATCTTAGAGACCCTTTAGAAGAAGATGCCGATGCTCCCGTACCTGGTATGACTCATCGTTATCCAGATAGAGTTTTGCTTCTCTTGACGGATCAATGTGGTATGTATTGTCGTCATTGCACTCGTCGTCGTAAAGCAGGTGAAACGGATGCTCCTATGCCCAAAGAAAATATAGAGAAAGCTATCCAGTATATCACCGAACACAAAGAAGTAAGAGATGTAATCCTTTCTGGAGGTGACCCTCTAACTTTGAGTGATGAACGCCTTGATGTTATTTTAGACCGCTTAGCAAAGATAGACCATATTGATATTGTTCGGATAGGAACAAGACTACCCGTTGTTTTACCTCAACGCATAACTGATAGCTTAATATCCATATTCAAAAAATATAAGTTCCTCTGGTTGAATACTCATTTCAATCATCCTAATGAATTAACCGATGATTCTAAAGCTGCCTTATCTAAACTTGCTGAAGCAGGAGTTCCATTAGGAAACCAGTCTGTTTTACTCAAGGGTATCAATGATAATGTTGATGTGATGAAAGCCCTGGTTCACAGTTTGGTAAAGAACAGGGTTCGTCCTTATTACATTTATCAATGCGATTTATCTGAAGGTATTTCCCATTTCCGTACTCCAATTTCAAAGGGAATAGAAATTATGGAATCCTTGCGTGGACACACTTCTGGATTGTGTGTTCCTACTTATATAGTTGATGTCCCTGGAGGAGGAGGAAAAATCCCTGTTATGCCTAACTATGTTATTTCTCAGATGCCAGGGCGTGTAATTCTTCGTAACTATGAAGGTATGATAATCTCTTATACTGAACCAGATTATGTGCCTGTAGACGATAGCAAATATCAATCACTTTGTGCCCCTGAATATAAATCTACAGAAGGTGTAATGGCTCTTCTTCGCGGAAAAAAAGTGTTCATTAGACCTTCTGATCTAACACGAATGAAACGTCGTAAATCTTAAATTATGCCAGAATTATCAGGTTCCTATAATTTTGCCTGGTTAGAGGATGAAAATGTTAAAGCGATTACTATTGTCGGCATTTGCAAAAATGCAGGAAAAACAACCATCCTGAATCATTTGATTTCCCTTAAAAAGAAAGGAACCTGGGGAGTTTTTAGCACGGGTATAGATGGTGAAGAGAATGATTTCTTGTTCCGTATTCCGAAACCTGCAGTAATTCTTGATAAAGACCTCATATTTTGCTGTGATACTTCTACATTGGATGAATTAGGTAGTCAGATAATCGTGCTGTCAAAAATTCCTTTTTCAAAAGATCGCCCCTTATGGCTTGCAAAAACCTTAATACCCTTGCAAACTGAGATAACTGGACCTTCCACGGTAAAAGAACAGATTCAAACTCTGAAGTTAATCCAAAATTATGGAGCAGAAAAAGTGCTAATAGATGGTTCTATAGACCGAAAATCTATTGCTCAATCAGAATATATTGATGCAGTTATTATGGTTATTGGTGCAAATTTTGGCACCTTTGATGAAATTGTGGATGAGGTAAAAAGATTGAAAATCTTAAATTCTATTCCTCAATGTAATATGGTGTCTCTAAACGATCCAGAATATCAATTTCTGCTTGATTCAGAGGAGATTTGTCTCTATGAAGAAGGGCACTGGAAACCCAGTGGATTAGTCTCCCTCTTGAGTAATATTAAACCTCTCAGACAAATAATTTCAAAAGCCACAGAAGCTATTTATATTCCCGGAGCTATCACTGATATGCTCTATCAGGATATTAAATACATATTATCCCAAAGTGGAGCCCAATTAATTGTCCGCCATCCAGATTGCTTGAAAATCCGTTTAAAAAGATTGGAATTTTTTTATAATTTACACCATCCCACAGCTTTGATTCCTTATCGTATTAGGACCTGGGCTCTTAATTCAATGGGCTTAGGATTTTCCAATATTGAAGCAGAAGAATTTAGAGCTCATTTGCGTGCTCAATTTCCCGACCTTAATTTTATAGATGTTATGGAATTAGGATATGAGTGATAGAGATCAGATAACTGGAAAAACTGTCAATCTTGGTCTATTCTGCAATGTGGGATTAGCCATTCTAAAATCTATAGTTGGCATTATTGGGCATTCTCAAGCTTTATTAGCTGATGGTATCAATTCCAGCTCTGATGTAGTATATTATCTTGCAGTAAAGTTCTTTATGCGACAGGCTAATAAACCAGCTGATTCTGAACATCCTTATGGACATAGACAATTAGAAAGTATTTCAGCTATAGTGGTGGGAGCTTTTATTCTTACCACTGGTATTGCTATCTTCTGGCAATCTCTCAATAAGATCTTTGATCTGGTGACGGGTACAGAACCCTTTCAATCTGCTTCGACCTTTGTGGTATTGATTGCTTTCTTGACATTAATGCTGAAGATTTATTTATACTTTTATACTAAGAAGAATTATACTTCAACTAAAAACCCTACACTTTTTGCCTTAGCCAAGGACCATTTAAATGATATTATGGCTTCTGGAGCAGTGATAGTTGGTGTTATAATGGCAAAATTAGGAATTTTATGGATGGACCCTGCTGCTGGTGCAATTGTAGCAATATTTATTGTTAGGACAGGCATATCTATTATCTTCCAATCCTCTGCGGAGCTTATGGATGCAATTCCAGATAAAGAATTTGGAAATAGAGTTAGAGAAATTGCTTTGTCTGTTAAAGGTGTGCGCGATATTGAGGATTTAGGAGTTCATCGCTTTGGTCCTTCCTACACTATTGAAATGATTATTGGGGTGGATGGAAGTATAACTGTAGATGAAGGAAATAAAATATCTCACGAGGTTGAAGAAAAGCTTATGAATCATTTTCATGATAGCCTTAGAAGAGTAACCATACATTTTCATCCTGCTCCTTCAGATAAAGGTCCGTATTTTAAAGCATCCTGATTTGGTTTCTTAATCAAATAATGTTTAAATTAAGCCTTACAAATCTAAAAATAAAAAGAATTGTATATGAGAAAATAACCTCGGATTTATTAAGGTTTTTAAGTTAAATGAATGAACCCCAGGCAGAAAATTTAAAAAATAAGAAAAAACTTTTATTAATCACAGACCTCTATCCTCATCGCTATAATCCGGTGTGTGGAGTTTTTATTAGAGAACATTCGGTGGAATTAGCAAAATATTATCAAGTCCATATTATCGCAACTTCCTTCCCCTATCCTTATAGCATTGAACACAAAAAAGAAGATAATCTTGAAATTACCCACATCTTTTTCCCTTCTATTAAATCAATTTTTGTGTCCGCATTTTTTACTTATCCGATTCTTGCTTTACCAAAAATTATAAAGATTATAAAAAATTGGAAGCCTGATATAATTCAAGTTCACGATTATCATCATATTCCTGAGCTCTTTTGGTTGAAGACCTGGTTAGATAATTATGATTATCATAAATTCTTATATCTTCATAACATACGTAGTCATCCTGATAGATTGAAGGGAAATCTAATTATTCCCTTTTATAAAAAGACCTTAAAAAAAGCATTTAATAATTGGGACCATATATTTACAGTGAATGTTCGGCTAAAAGAATGGCTAATTCCTTATATTCCTGAAAATAAAATTACCGTAACAGGAAATGGAATTTCACCTACTCCGATAGTCAAAGAAGAGGAACTATCTTTTATAAAAACATTGTTAGACCCAGGGGCATTCAGAATTATTTCAGTAGGAAATCTACTTAAAGAGAAAGGATTTGGTTATCTTATTCAGGCTGTTCATAAACTGATAAAGAAAGGGTTCAATATTCAATTAGTTATAGTTGGAGAAGGAAAATATCACCAGGATTTGTCAGAACTCATTCAAAATCTCCAGTTATCTAATAATGTGATTTTAACGGGCGCCATTGAAAATCGCATTCTTAGAAATATTTATCCCTTCTTTAATCTCTTTGTGTTAGCAAGTTATAGTG
The DNA here is from genome assembly GCA_002070045.1 of Candidatus Cloacimonetes bacterium ADurb.Bin211. Taxonomy (GTDB): domain Bacteria; phylum Cloacimonadota; class Cloacimonadia; order Cloacimonadales; family Cloacimonadaceae; genus Syntrophosphaera. Next base: position 6,609 of record MWCN01000122.1, on the reverse strand, counting down.
AAACATTCGGGATTGTCTACTTAGAAGCTATGTATGCTGGTTTACCTGTAATCGGTGTTAAAGGAGAGGGAATTTATGGCTTATTTGAAGAAGATAAAGAAGCACTTTTTACCAAGCCTCAAAATAGCGAAAATTTGGCTGAAAAGATAGAGTGGGTACTTACTCATTCTGAAGAAGCTTCAGCTATTGGACAGGCTGGACAACTAAAAGTCACAAAACAATATATGTTAAATGACCTTATAGCTGGACTCCGAGAGATTTATGAATAAGCCTCAACTATTAATGATCATAAATAGTTTCCCTCCCAGTGGTGGAAGTGGTGTTCAAAGAGCCTTAAAATTTCTGAAATATAGTTGTCAGGAAGGCTGGGAGGTATATGTCATTACCCCTAAAAAACCCACAAATACCTTTATAGACTATAGTCTATTAAAAGACATTCCTCCTGAAGCTCATATTTATAAAGTCGGTGGTTTAGGTATCAGAACCCCTGAATATGCTAAGATTACCAGTACTTGTTTTGAAGAAACTATGCCTAAAAATCCAATTGAAAGAGAATTCTGGCGTTTAGTAAAATTCTTTAATGACCTTTTCTTCCCTATTGATAAGCAAATCGGATGGGTTCCTTTTGCCACTCATAAGGCTAAACAATTAATCAAAAAACATAATATTAAAAATGTTTATATAACTGCGTCGCCTTTTTCTTCCTTTTTAGCTGGTATTCGGTTAAAGAAGAAATTTAAAAATAAAATATTCTGGGTGGCTGATTATCGCGATTCCTGGCAATTTGCAATTTATATGAAAACAAAAATTCTGCCTTTCAGGCAAAGATATATTGAAAAAATGGATGAAAAGGTTCTGAGAAGTTGTGATATGGCAGTTTTTGTTACTGATCCTAATAGAAATGAATATTTACAAAAATATCCCTGGTTAGAACCCAAATCCTGTACTATTATTAATGGTTATGATGAGGAAGATTTTAAAGATGTCCAGCCTTTGAAATTCTCCTATCCAACTTTATTATATATGGGCAAAGCAGACCTCCTCTATGGCAATCTTTTAAATATCTTACCAGCCATATCTTTGAGTGGAATCCCTAATCTTCATTTCATCCATATAGGAATTATAGATCCTTTTTTATTAGATGAAATAAAACGAAAAGGATATGAATCTTATTATTATGAAGGATATAAACCCCATAAAGAAGCTTTGAACTATCTTTGCGGAGCTGATGTTAATTTGGTTATCAGACAAAATGATGAAGAATCAAAAAATGCTTTATCAGGTAAAATATTTGAATTATTAAGAGCCGGAAGACCCATTCTTTCGGTTGGACCTCATAATTCAGCAATAGCAAATTTAGTTAATGAAACTCACACGGGTGTCCATGCTTTTATTGAGGATCCTGAAGCTATAGCAGAAGCTTTGCGGATCTGCTATTCTCGCAGAAATGATTCTCCTCTACCTAAAGAAGTTTTAGAAAAATATTCCAGAGAATACTTAACTAAAAAACTTCTCTCGCTGTATCCGGAAGTTTGAATATAATTTTCTTATCTATGTAGATATAAAAAATCCTCCCAGAACTTAAAAAATCCGGGAGGATTATTTTTCTATGCCTTGATACCCTTTATTTAATCATCAGCAATTTACCACTAATCCTATCTTTATCCTCTTCTAAACGATAATAATAAACTCCGCTATCAACTTTTCTTCCTTCATTATCTGAACCATCCCAGAAAAGGATAGTATTCCCAGTAGCATCAGCTCTTAGATTAAATTGTTTTATTAGCTGACCTTTTACATTGTAGATGCTCATATGCGCAATTCCATTACCTTTGGTCTGAATATGGAAAGAAGCGCTCCCCATGCAGGGATTAGGACGCACATTTACAGAAGCAATAACTGGAACAACCGGATCTTCAATAGCAGTACCCACAACGATAGTAACCACATTAGATGGTTCTGATAACATCATAGGATTATTAAACAAAGTGCAAGCCCAATATTGATGAGTTCCATTAGGCACTCCCACATCTGAAAAACTTAATGTGCTGGGATTAGTTATGGTAGATATAGGCAGTTCATCTCTAAATAACCTATAACCAACCAGTCCCTTCACATCAAAATAAAGAGGGGGCTCCCAGGTTAACTGCACTGTATTAGGTGGAATATATGTGCCCTGAAGATTTCTTGGAGGCGGAAGTTCTTGGATAGGAATTGTAAAAGCACTCATTACTGGCACACCATACATCCCATGTTCATCTACAGGTATTACTTTAAAACCTAGAGGGATATTCAAATCTGCTTCCGTAGGTGTATAGGTAAGTTGATTTTCTCCTTCAATAGGTTGTGGTTGTCCAATCACCCTGTACCATTGATAGATTGAAGAACCCTCTTCATCACCATCTATATCCGAAAAGGTATATGATGCTGTAAGCTGCTGATGAATAACTGGAGGTCCAGTTATAACTACATTTGTAGCAGTAGGTTCATGGTCTAAAAATCCTGTACCTGTTAGAGGAATATTAATGACTGGATGATTGTAGAGATTACTGGTTATAGTTAAAGTCCCGGTATAATTTGAGGCAGAAATTGGAGTGAATGTTACATCAACTGATATGGACTGAGTCCCAGGTATATTAAAATCTGTAACACTGCTGGTAAAAACAGTACTATTTATAGAGATAGTCCCTGTTACAGGTTCGGAAAGAAAATTGGTTATCGTTATGGGTACACTGGAACTTCCGCCAATAAAAGTTTGAGGAAAATCTATATGGTCAACTGATACAGGATAAGCACCAACCAATCCAGGAAGAGAGTATTTCACTCCTTGTAAAATTTCCTTAGTACTCATATTCTGAAGAAAGAATACCATCTCACAATTAGCAATATTCCAGCTAGCATCAGGAGTAAATGTTAAATTTATGGTTGTTGATTCACCGGTATTGAGATTAACTGCTGTGCCATTTTGATCGGGAATCATTAAACGATTGACATTCTCTACTGTAGTCTGATTGAACCATACAAAGGGAATATGTGATTCTGTAAGGACCGCATGCAATTTAACATTAGTATTAGTATCATTCTCAGGTTTAGTGACTGTCACCGAAACCTGAAATTGATTACCAGATTGGTTTCCTACAGCTGAAATAGTGTAATGTGAAGGAACCTGCATCCGTGCATTAACCTTAGGTAGATAATTTGAATACATAGAATTATTTGTGCTACCACCTACTGTTGGATTCAACCCATCAAAGAAAGCAGTGGGAAAACCAGATACACCATAAAAACTATTACGTGCATTAGAATAAACATTGGCAAAACTGTCGCTTCCGTGATTTTTTATAATTGCTACGGGATGATCATTATTCAGTAAATCATGACAACCCATTGCTGCACCAGGGCAATATTGACACCAGGTGCCTGTAGCAACTTCAACTACGACTAAATTTCTTGGCACTGCATACAGAAAGATACCTGCCCACATTATTAAAAATATTGAAAGAAAGCGTTTCATCGTTATCTCCTTCCTTTTAGGGAATTAATCAAAATTATATTTTGCATAAATACAGAACTTAGATATTTCTGTCAAGTTTATAGTGCAATTTTTTCTATAATAAACTAGATTTTAAGCTCTGGACTAGGTCTAATAGCTCTTCTGGCTTTCTAATTAAGAAATCTGGATTATGACGAAGTAGATTTTCTTCTGAATGCAACCCCCAGGTTACACTAATAACCTTAACCTTGCTACGATGAGCTGCTTTAATATCTCTAACTTCATCTCCAATATAAAAAGTATGTTTTGGATTCAATTGATGTTTTTTTATCTGAGCACTGATACTATTGTGTTTACGCAGGATTCCTTTTGTCCCTTCAACCCAATCAAAACAATCAAGGTTATTACGCTTCAAAAAGTTATTAATATGTTCTGTATCGTTTGAACTAATCAATCCTAATACGATTCCCCATTCTTTTAATTTTCTAATCACTAAATCAATACCAGGACAGGGAGTTAGGTCTGAAATAATATGTTTGTATTCATTTAAAACTGTTGCTATAGCTTGAGGTAGTTTAGCAAGAGGAAAATGCAATTTTCGGCAGGCTTTGGGGATAGGTAAGTCCCTTAATGAATTGAAAGTTTCCTGAGAAAGTGTCTCAAATCCATAACTAGGAGCAAGTTTATTTATTAACTGCAAAATAGCTTCAATAGAATTAGCGACAGTTCCATCAAAATCAAAAATAAGTGCCAGGTCCATAAATTTCATCCTTTCAGTTTTAGCACCATACTATATGCTCTATTTGTGCTTATCCCAAATCTATCTGCAACCTTCTGAGCTATTATTTTAGAACTTAAGCTTTGACCAAGAAGTTCCTTTATATATTGATTTATTTCACTTGTATCTATTTCCTCAGAACGCCTTTTGCCTTCAACAACAATCACAAATTCACCCTTTTCTTTTATATTAAATTGGGTGATCATATCCTGTATACTACCTCTAATAAACTCTTCATATATTTTAGTAATTTCTCGTGCTAGGCAGATTCTTCTATTGTCAATATATTCAGCGAGCTCCGTTAAAGTCTTTTTTATCCTGTGTGGTGCCTCATATAGTATAACCGTATGCCTAGAGTTTTTGACGAGATTTAGTATTTCTTTTCGGTGTTTGTTAATTAGTGGTAAAAATCCCAGAAAAAGAAAACTTTCAGTATTAAAACCAGATGCTGTTAAGGCAGGTATGATAGCAGTAGCGCCAGGAAGTGGAATAATATTTATTTGATGGCTAATAGCGTCTTGAACAAGTAAAGAAGCTGGATCGGAGATTCCTGGACTTCCAGCATCTGAAACAACGGCAATATCGTTGCCTTGTTCTAAAAGTTCAAGAATCTCCGGTATACGCTTCTTTTCGTTATATTTATGCAGACTAATAAGTCTGCCCGATTTTATCTGGTAATGTGAGAGCAGTGAACGCGTAGTTCGCGTATCTTCTGCAGCTATAATTTCAACCTTTTTCAGGACTTCCAGTGCCCTTAAGGTTATATCTTTTAAATTCCCAATTGGAACTGGAACAAGATAGAGATTGCCCGTTGGCAAAGCTTCTCCCTAAATGAGATTTAATTCTTTTCCAACTTTTTTGAACGCAGTTATGGCTTTATCTAAATCTTCTCTATTATGTGCGGCAGAAAGCTGAACCCGAATGCGAGCTTTGCCTTTTGGAACTACAGGATAAACAAAACCTATAACATAGATTCCTTCATCCAGTAACATATCTGCCATTTTCATTGATAAAGGCTCATCATAAAGCATTACCGGGACAATTGCCGTATTCCCTTCTACTATGTCAAAACCAGCTTTTGTCATTTCTTCACGAAAATATTTCGCATTTTCCCAGAGTTGATCTCTCAGTTGAGAGGAAGTTGATAACATATCTATCACTTTCATACTTGCACCAACAATAGCTGGAGCTAATGAGTTAGAAAAAAGATAAGGACGACTCTTCTGACGAAGAGTTTCTATTATTTCTTTACGACCTGTTGTAAAACCACCATTACCGCCACCCATAGCTTTACCCAGAGTACTGGTTAAAATATCCACCCGATTCTGAACTCCATAATATTCAGGAGTTCCACGTCCATTAGGTCCAATATATCCAGTGGCATGTGAATCATCAATCATTACTAAGGCATCATATTTATCTGCCAAATCACAAATTTCAGGTAACTTTACCATATCACCATCCATAGAAAACACACCATCAGAGCAAATTAAACGATATTTCAAATTCTGAGTTTGTTTCAGGATGTTCTCAAGTTCTTCCATATTGGAATGTTTATAACGAAATCGTTGAGCCTTGCAGAGACGGACACCATCTATAATAGAAGCATGATTAAGCTCATCCGATATGATAGCACATTCTTCATCCAGGAGCGGTTCAAAAAGGCCACCATTTGCATCAAAACAAGCTGCGTATAAAATAGTATCTTCAGTGCCTAAAAATTCAGATATTTTGCGCTCCAAATCCTTATGAATTTGCTGAGTTCCACAAATAAAACGAACTGATGCCAATCCATAACCCCAATCATTCATAATTTCTTGAGCTGCCTTTATAACTTCTGGATTATTCGCTAATCCAAGATAGTTATTGGCACAAAAATTCAATACTGTTTGACCAGTGCTGACCCGAATGGAAGCACCTTGAGGTGTGGTCAAAATTCGTTCATTCTTGTAGAGACCTTGTTCCTTAAGTTCTTCCAGCATCTTTTGTAAATCAGTTTTCATTTTGCCAAACATGGCAAACCTCCAATATTTAGTTTTAAATTTATAATACAATTTTTGAAATTTACTATTCAGTCAATAAAAAAGCTGAGATATACCATTATTAAAAATCAATATTGTCTCTATGGTCTATTGATTAGATAGTATTTGCCAGTGCTATTAGTAACATAACAGTAGTCAATCCTAAACAACTTCATAAAGCAGAAATTTTATTTTAGGAAGGAATTAAGAATAAAAAAAACTCCCCAAATCTGGAGAGCTTTAAGTATGGTGCAGAAGGCGGGACTCGAACCCGCACACCCATTACAGGCACAAGATCCTTAGTCTTGCGTGTCTGC
>MWCN01000121.1 GCA_002070045.1 Candidatus Cloacimonetes bacterium ADurb.Bin211 | reverse complement strand
TGCACCAGCAATGGAACTATAAATTGAACAACTTTAAGGATGAACAAAACTGCCTCTTGATGGAAAGATCAGGAGATAAAAGTAAAAGGATTGAATATGTCCAACTAAGTTTAGTCATTATTGCGTCAGTCAAAGAGCCAGCACTAAATTTCCATGGAGTTGGAGGATCAATCACAGAACGGTAAAGAAGTTGTCCCTGTATGATATAGAAGAGGCTTGTGAGTATTTCAAGCAAGGAGTTCAACTGAAAAGTGGTTTTGATATTGCCAAGCCATTAATATAAATTAAGCTAAGCACTTATGGTAGAATCCGGTCTAGTAACCTTTATCATCAAGTGCTGGAGTTCTATCCGGAAATCAGGTTAGGTGAGCTCAGTTTTAGAAAGTATGTAAGCAAGATAAAGGCATCAATGGTATTGCCGTCCCAAAAGCTGCGTTATTCTGATCCTGTTATTTCCTGGTCCCCGGGTGAGTATATGCAGGTGGATATAGGTAAGAAAAGTATAGTTATGTCATATCAAAGCCCTATGAAGGTGTATTTTGTCAGCTTTGTGCTGTGCTATTTCGATCTCAAGGATATGTTGCATCCAATTAATCTTCACCAGCGGTAGTATATCTGGAACCTACAGCTTCTTTCTTTCCTCCTATTATAAGGAGTCCTTGATCAACTCAACCAACTTTTCGTAGAAAGGTATCACAAAGTCAGTTATTGAAAGATTTAATTCTTCGTTATTCTTGATTAAATTTCCGAATAATTTCTTATATAAGCTGAAAGCTTTTTCATAATCTTGCTTATAATTCTCCCTCTGTTTGTATCCTAGTTGATACGAACTATGAGCGAAAAGATTTCGGCATAGACGCAATAATTCAAAGTAATCATTATCTCCCAATGGACTTTGATTCCAGTCAGTTATGTATGTATCTAAAATGCACTTTAGTTCAATTAAGAAACTCTGGTTAATCCAATGCCCGATATCCTGATACTGTTTATACTTCTCGTCGGTGTCAAACTGACCTAACTCAAAGATTATGTGGCAATTATAGCCATAGATTTGGTATATCGGTGCCGTGGAAACACAGAAGCAGTTTCCTACTTTGCAGGATGAAAGGATATCAATTGTCGCTGGGTCGATGTAAGGAGTTAACGATCTTGCTCTCAGAAAGGTCTGAAAGTGTTTTTCCATTACCTCCAGTAACTCATGTTTTTCTTCAGGAGAAAGATACATCTTTTTAAGACTTATTTTCATTACTATTTACCTCCAGATATGTTTTAAATTTTTCTGGTATTTCCCAGAGTTGAGACCCAAATGTTGGTAATAAATCCAACTCATTGTTTCTTGGGTTATTTGAGGGCATTTGATATCCCTCGTTACTCACAATCTATGTCAGGCCAAACGACTAATTGCATTGTTTTCATCTTTTCAATATGAGTCAAGTTCTTTTTTCCCCATCATATGCTACCATGCTACGTCGGCTTATATCAAATAAACTACCGGGGCTTGTTTTTGAACAGTTAAAAATTTCTTTCATCACACATTACACTCTTTAACATATAGCCTCTTCAACTAATAATACTTTTGTACATAATAAGAATATCTTGTCAAGCACAAAATTGTTTTTTTTTCATTTTTTTTGTGGAAAGCTGTAAACATCCTTGCAGTTTCATTTTTCAGTATACATTAGTTCTATAGAAACCACGGTTAAATATAATGGGTTGCTGAACTCCGATTCGGCAAATGCCGTAAGGCATACTTTTTTTAAAGGACTTCGTCCTTTTTGGTAAATCGGAATTTGCCAACCCATTAAAGGTCTCCGACCTTTATAGCAAAGAAAGAATTTGCCAACCCATAACCTTAGCTAATTCTTCGGTTTTTAGCCAGGAAAAAATAGATAGAATATTCAACTTTTTAACTACTGAACTATTAGGCAAAGCTGGTATTGCTTACTCAATAGCCTCCAAAGTATTAGTATTATGCTGTGCTTGTGTCATCCCCTTTCTTACTCCTTTTTTGGTAAGATATGGGACAAGATAATCAGTATTTATAGCTTGTAAATATGAATTAGGTATAAGAGGTTTGGATTTACAATACTCTATAGTATACAATCATATCTGCTTATAGCATCGTGTGCTATTACGATCTCAAGGATATGTTGCATCCAATTAAACTTCTCCAGCGATAGTATATCCGGAACCTAAAACTTCATAGGGTATGTTATAACATCGTAAGTAGGCATAATTATTATTATACATACTAATTTGAGAATGTTTTAGCCTTTCTTATTCTATTAGCAGTTAATTCCAATAAACCTGCATACATAGCTTTTATTTCTTGGTCATTCAATCCAAGAGCTCGAAACACTATCTCGTCCAGAGCTTTTCTATCTGGTAAGGGATTGGCATTCATAAAAGAGCTGGACTCAGGATCTACCTGCAACTCATGAAAAACACTGCCAATTTCTCGATATTTTATGGCATCAATGCGAGATTCGATATCCGTATAGGGAACTAGATGCATAGGGTCAACTATGTATGTGGACTCTACTTCTAAAACCGTCTTGTCCAACAGACCTTCCCCCAGACTGGTGCTTGAGTAAAGCTCCATGAAGAAGAAGAAAAGACTGGAATTCAAAATCAATGCCAATCTTATCAAATCATTGTGGTAATGAATTTCATAGAGCCTCTTATTAGCCAGCACACCATTATTGAGATACACCTTAAAGTTATCCCCGAAACTGGATGGGGTAATCAAACCTGGAAGCTCTCTAATCCCAAGATCATACCAGTTCCTTCTTTCTTTCACAGAAGAAACATTCTGAAAACCAATAATGTACTTCCCTTTATCTTTCCCTTGTTTGATGTACTTCTTGGCAGATTCCCCCATTTCTATGTATTTCAAAGCGTTAGTTCCCTTAAGCTCGTGTTTTTCATAAGGGCAAACAAAGAGCCAAAAACCAAGCTCATCTGGATTGATCAGGATGGATTTACATTCCCTGGGGCTTTTGATAACCGGCTTTAGAAAATCTTTCTCAATGTTGTATGGATTGGACTTGGGAATATAAAAGAATTCATCTGCACCTGTGGTAAACCCTCTTGACACTTTCGCTATATCATCGAGCTTAACTAGTTTATCCTTAGCTTTGTCTATGATAGTGAAATAGATGTTAGGGGCTTTTATGTAGATACCGCCCCATTTAGAACCCTGATATTTATTCTCTCTGCTATTTTCCCATCCTTCTTGTATTAATGTTTGTCGGGTCACAGTATTGACCCTGAGATCATCAAAGTCAATCCGGTTTGTTGTTTCTTCAATAGTAAGGAAATTTTCAGTATAGAGAGAGTTTTCAAAAGGTAACTTAAAAGCAGCGAAGCGAACCAGATCATCTGCCCGTACAATTTTTTGTCTGGCTCCTATAAGGGAGATTATGGTATTGATACCAGCTTCTCTGAACACCCGCTTAGCAAGGTTATCAATGATGAAGTAGATTTGACATCTTTCCAGTAGGAACTTTTGCAGCCAAGCACCAAATTCTACATCCAGCCAGGAATTGGAGCAGATGAAAGTTAAGATTCCCTTATCGTTCAGCAGCCTCAATCCCCTGATATAGAAGAAGGTATAAAGATCACTCTTCCCATTGATAACATTCTCCGGTATATCTTGGGGAAAGTCCTGATTTACCATTTGTCTTAGCAGTTCTTTATATTTTTTATTGTCACTGATGTTTCTGAGCGGGTCTTCAATTTCTTCCTGAGCTACATAGGGAGGATTGCCGATAACTATATCAAACCCTCCTTTTTCAAA
>MWCN01000120.1 GCA_002070045.1 Candidatus Cloacimonetes bacterium ADurb.Bin211 | reverse complement strand
CCAACGAGCTAAAAAGCTTAAAGGAAATAAAGAAAATGTAGCCCTCTTTTATAATATGGTGAAAGGTGTGATAAAAATGCGTATGAAACTTGATTACATCCTTTCACAATACACTGATAAAGAAAAATTTGACCAAACAGATATCAAGATTAAAGCCTGGTTATATCTTGGTCTGTATCAATTGATGTATCTTGATTCTATACCTGATCATGCGGCAATAAATGAAACGGTTGAACTGGCGAAAAAAAATCTGGGTGAGAAAGTTGGAGATTTTGTAAATGCTGTCCTAAGAGCTTATCAACGCAATCCAGAGGTCAAATATCCAGACGACACTGTTTTACGCATAGCTTATGAGCATTCTTATCCTCCAGAATTAATCGCTAAATGGATAGAGCTTTGGGGTGAAGAAGACACCGAATATCTTGCTCTCTTTTACAATGAAAATCCCAGATTGCATATTAGAGTTAATACTACTGCCACCACCAGAGATAAACTTATTCAGTATTTTACCAAACGTGATATTCCTGTAACTCCATCACCAGTAAGTAAAGTGACTATTTTGACTGATGCAGCGGATGAGGTTTTAGAAGATGTAGCTTTTTCGGAAGGATACTTTTCCATTCAGGACACTTCGTCCACTTTAATCGTGGATTTATTAGACCCTCAACCGGAGGAAAATATTCTGGACCTTTTTGCTGCTCCAGGTGGTAAATGCACTTATATAGCAGAAAAAATGGCTAATACAGGTGAAGTGGTAGCTGTAGATAAGATTCCCAATAAAATGAAACTTCTCAAACAAGCAGCAGACCGTTTACAGCTTACCAATATTAAACAAGTGGTCACTGATGCTTTTCGTTATGGACCGGTAGCACCTGCATATGATAGAGTTTTAGCTGATGTCCCCTGTTCTGGCTGGGGTGTTTTTGGGCGTAAAGCAGACTTGAGATGGCAGGCTAATAAGAATATTGATGAACTGGTTAAATTGCAGGAAAAGGCTCTTGATTATGCTGCAAACTTCGTCCGTCCTGGAGGAATATTAGTATATTCAACTTGCACGCTTAATCCAGCAGAAAATGAAGAACAGATTAAGAAATTTCTGAAAAGAAATCCTAAATTCACATTAGTTAATGCGAAAGAAATATTACCATCTGATTTTGTAGTGGAGGGAATGTTCAAGACCTTACCTTTCAAGCATGATATGGATGGTGCTTTTGCGGCTAAGATGAGAAAATCAAGGTAAGAAGCTATGGCAAGTGAAAAGACAAAGAAAATTTGGATGACCATCGGAATTGGTTTTGGTATTATCTTTATAACTGCTTTTCTGACCAGTCAAATCATTTTCCCTATTATTTCCCATACTCCCAAAAATATTGAAGTTCCCAATGTGGTCGGACTTAGTTTACCTATGGCAAAGCTAAGACTTACTCAACTGGGATTGCATATTGTGGTAAGGGATTCCGTATGGTCAGAGACAGGACAACCCAACACTATTTTAGATCAGGACCCTCAACCTGGGAAAAAGATTAAACCAGAGAGTACCGTGTATGTGAAAGTAAATAGAGGTCCTATGAAGGTAGGTGTTCCATATCTTATAGGAATGAGTTTCAATGATGCATATTATGCACTTAAATCATCTGGTTTGCAAGGCGTGATTGTGGATTCCTTATATTCGGATAATTATCCAGTTAATACGGTAGTTCGTAGTTCACCACCAGAAGGGACTAAAGTAGAAAAGGGGGCAAGGGTTAGATTATATATAAGTAAAGGTCCTAAACCCTTTATAGAAGAGACCGTAATCTGGGATAGTTTATTGATGTAATAGTGAGTTTATTATAGAAACCAACCAATTGCCTGAAGAAATTTATCTCCTATCAGCATCCAGATAGCACTAGCCAGGGCAACGATATTGCCAAAGGCGAAGCCTTGATTGGGTTTACGAACAAAGATTAGAAAATACAGTAATCCTAAAATACACGCTAAAAGAATAACCCAGGGGATATGAATAACACCAAAGAATGCGCCTACAGCTGGAATTAAAATAACATCTCCACCACCTAATCCTTCACGATGAAATAATTTTATCCAGAGCAGAGCAAGTAAATAGAGAAAGGCAAAAAGTAATAGAACAGGGAGCAGAAATATTAGGGAAAAGTCTTTAAAATTGAATCCACATCTTATTAATCCCAGCAATAATCCTGTAATTGCCATAGGAATAGATAATACCAGTGGAATGATTTTATGGAAAGCATCAATAAAGAAAATAGGAATAAGAAAACAGGTCATCAGGGCAAAATTGAGGAAGTTTAAACTCAAACCATAGACTAGATAAAGAGCAATAAATAATACAGGTGTAATTATTTCAACTACTAAATGATGCCAGTGAATCTTTGCTCCGCAATAGTTACATCTTCCTTTCAGAACTATATAGCTTATTATAGGAATATTTTTTGAAAATGGGATAGGTTTTCCACAATTTGTACAATGCGAACCGGGCTTAACTATGGATTCGTGACGGGGAATTCTATCAATCAGGACATTGAAAAAGCTACCTAAACAAGCACCAATAATAAAGAGAAGTAGGATAATCAAGGCAGTCAAGGTAGTTTACCACCTTTCATACCAGTGATTATAGTAGTTGGGGAAATAATTTCCCTGGTGGAATTCTATCTGGAAATGCATATTATCCGAGGGTTTGTAACTCAATCTAAAATCTGGAACTATTCTGGTGCTATTATCATCATTAATTTTAAAAGAAGAGGCAGTTGAACCATAATTTATCACATTGAGGTCCAGCTCCATTTTCAATTTCTGAGAAAAAGCATAGCTCAAGTGATTAGTATAGCGTGAAAGATAATAACCATAACCAGCAGAGGAAGTTCCTGCCATAAATCCCATAGAATGACCCATATTAAGTCTGGCTGGATTTAGCAATGAATTATTCTCCATATCATTAGAAAAAAGAGCTGGATTTATCTGATTTACCTGAGCTACTAGAGGTAAAACCAGCAGTATAGCACTCAGAAGAATAAATAATTTCTTCATTTAACATCTCCTTCTTGATTCAGAATTCCACTTAAAAACTAACTAAATAATATTCATTTCTTGTCAAGGAAAGTTGTTAGATGAAGTTAATGAGATTCAGGGGACAAATATGAAGTTTCACCGAAAATAGCAAATCGTCTTAACAAACTTAGCATATGGAAGAATGGAAATTTCTATGCACGATTTCTGGGATACCTAAGCAACAGCTACCAGAGCTAAATAACCTAATACAATTCAATACAATACAAATCAATCTATTACCCCTACCTCCATTTTTTTGCTTGACAAGTTTTATTATTTAATAAATTTTGATTTTATATATTTTGTTCATTCTTATCTGACACAATAAACAATAATATATGGAGGAACTAATGAAAACAGCAATGCTAACCAGCATCTTGTTTCTATTCGCAACCGGGCTGCTGGCTCTCACGGGCTATGGCACATCTGCACCTGTTGTCAATGACACCGTAGATCCATCACTTTCCCTTCTCGCTCCCAATGGCGGTGAAGCTTGGTACATAGGTGATACCAATTATATCACCTGGACTGCGTCCGACACCAATCTATCCCCCAACAGTGTCTATCTTTGGTACAGTATGAATGGAGGAACGAACTATATTCCTTTGGCAGAAGCAATAGCCAATAGCGGTAGCTATCCCTGGGAGATGCCATCAACTCAAAGCTATAATGCCAGGGTTCGGATAAAGGTATCCGACAACTTTGGCAACTTCACCCAAAAAGCCAGTGCCAGTACATTTACCATTACCTATGCCCTACCCCAGGCGCCAACCGGAGTAAATATAAATACAAGCAATGGCATAGATGCCGTTATTTCCTGGCAGCCTGTTACCCAAACCATAAACAATACACCGATAACTCCTGATGGATACATCGTGCTGTATAACGAATCACCCTATGAGCAGGATGAGCACTTCTACTATTACCTGTGGGATGTCACATCCGGCACCAGTTTTACTCACGGTGGTGTAATGCGCAGACGGGGTGAAATGTTTTACCGTGTGGTTGCCTATAAGGATTATGATGGCAGAATGGCAGATATCTTGTCTGCTGCCAGAGCTAACCCGGAAAGTAAGCTAAGTCTGACAGACATCAAACAAGCCCTTGTCTCCGCAGCTATTGGAGGCGAGAAATGAGACCGGTAATTTTGCGTTTTGGGCTAATTGCATTTGCTTTGCTGCTCAGCTTTTCCCTCTTTGCGGAATCTTTTGCCTTGCAAAGCTTTGAAAGCCAGACCACAGATACCTGGAGTTACACTGCCAATCCCACTCCAGACAGCAAACGCGTCTGGTGGGGTCCCACTTCTGAAAATATGGGCGGTGCCACTGCCTATCAGGGAAGCTACTATTGGGCAGGCTGGGACTTAGATAATGTGGAAAGCACGGTCACCTTCCAAACCCTTACTCTGCAAGCAGGATTTATTTACAATGTCAGTTTCTATTATTTTACCAAGAACCTTGCCACCAGCAATGACTACTGCCGCTACAGTGTGAAATACGACAACGGAACAAATTGGGATAACTGGATAACCGTAAACAACAACAGCAGTGCCTGGACTGTCGTCTCAGTAGATGTTCCTGCCGGGAGCATCTACCTAAGGATGAGGTTATCCAGCAAGTTTGACGGCAACACTAAGTATGCGCATTGGGACTATATTAAAGTGGAAAAAACGCCCATCTCTAATACAGCGCCGGTGGTGAGCAATGTAAACATCAGCCAGCGCACGGATGGCAGCAAGATTGTGGATATTTACTATGACCTCTATGAAACCGATGATGAGCTGTGTGATATCAGCTTCAAGTTAAGTGCCAATGGCGGTGCCAGCTTTAACATTATCCCCAGTCCTGCCAATCTCAGCGGGGATTTTGGCGATGATCTTGTCTCGGGGACAAACAAACACATTATCTGGAATGCCGGAGCGGAAAGCTATCCAATAGACGGCAGCTATCTCTATCGGGTCTATGCGGATGATGGCAGCACACCGCCTATGCCAGAAAACTTTGTTTTGGTGGAAGGAGGTACCTTCAACAATGGTACTTCGGATGTGACTGTCAGCAGCTTTTACATAGATAAATATGAGCTTACCCAAGCTGGATATCAAGCAGTGATGGGAACCGATCCTGCCAGTGGCTATGGTAATGGAGATAATTATCCTGTTTATTATGTATCCTGGTTCAATGCCATAGAGTATTGCAACCGCAGGAGTATGCAGGATGGGCTTTCGCCTTGCTACAGCTACAGCACTTATGGCACCAACCTTGCAAACTGGCCTGTGGGATGGAATACCAATAATGCCAACCACACCAATGTTTCCTGTAACTGGAGTGCCAATGGCTACCGCTTACCCACGGAGATGGAATGGATGTTTGCCGCACGGGGTGGGAACCAGAGTCAAGGCTATACCTATAGTGGTAGCAATGACATCAATGCTGTTGCTTGGTACAGATCCAATTCTGGCAATACTACACATATCGTAGGCACCAAAGCTCCAAACGAGCTTGGCATCTTTGATATGAGTGGTAATGTTTGGGAATGGTGTTGGGATATTTATGGCGCTTATCCCAGTGGTGCTCAGACCGATCCGCATGGAGCTAACAACGGGTCATACCGCGTGTTACATAGCGGTAGCTGGACCAACTATAATACCGACTGCAGCGTTTCCTATCGGCTCAGTGTCGTTGCGACCGGCAGCACTAAAGATATAGGCTTTCGCGTCATCAGGGTATCCCCTTGAATTTTGTTTTTTGTCCTTTTTGCCTTTTGCCATATTTAGGGCAAAGGGACAAAGTTATGAGTTAACAGCTTATGGGGGTGCAGAGGGATTTTTCCCCCTGCACCCGAATTTTTTTAGAGAAAGATTATATATAAATTGAGGTTAGTCCTTTGAAGGTATCCCAGTTTATAGCATTATGTATAATTCGCATATTTACGAGATAATCAAGCGACAACCCCAAGTGAAGTCCAAAATAGTTTCTATTTACAATAATAAATGATACAAAGGCGTCCATATTTGTCCAAAACAGCCGATGTCCAGGTCCAAACCAGGTTCCTATTAAATCTGCACCTCATAAAGCGTTATCCCCACTTGTCCAAGTGAGAAGGGCTTGCAACTTTGGGTGAGAGTTTATAACAAATCTTCACTTTTATGCCTGATCACTTTTCCTATAGCAAGATAGATGGTATTTTCAGCGATATTGGTGGATAGGTCAGCTATCCTTTCCAGATTCTTGGCAATGCGTAATAAATGTAAATATTGTTTGGTTAGGATAGGATTTATCTGGATTAGCTCTAACAGATGATGGTAAATCTGGCGGTTTAGATTATCTACAATATTATCTTCGTTACAGACCTGATGAGATAACTCCACATCTTCTTTAATCAGAGCGTCCAGGCTATTTTTTAGCATATTCAAGGCATTATCTTTCATCTGTTCCAGTTCTGGAAGTTCATAGACAACAGGATTATTCATCAGATGAGCGGTGCTTTCAGAAATATTAACTGCCTGGTCAGCTAATCTTTCCAGGTCATTATTGATACGATAAATCATCAGGATAAGCCGTAAATCTCTGGCTTCAGGTTGATATAAAGCAATGGTGGTTATACATTTATCATCAATCTCCAATTCTGTCTGGTTCACCTGGTCTTCCAGAGCCAGGACATTTTCCAGCAAAGATGGGATAGTTTTATAAAGGCCATCAACGGAAAGAGATGCCATCTTTTCAACTAATCCTGCTTCGGACATCAGCATTTGTTTTAGTTCCTGTATCCTTGTTTCTAACATTTTATCTCCTTAACCGAAAACACCGGTTAGATATGCTTCAGTTCTTTTATCTTTTGGGACAGTAAAAAGTTGTTCCGTTTTTTCAAATTCTACTAATTCTCCTAAATAGAGGAAAGCAGTATAATCAGCAATTCTTCCTGCTTGAGCTACATTGTGGGTAACAATTAGAATTGTCACGCTATTTTTAAGAGCCAGACATAGCTCTTCTATCTTAGCAGTGGATTGAGGGTCCAGAGCGGAAGTAGGTTCATCCAGCAGTAGAACTTTAGGTTTATTAGCTAAAGCTCTAGCGATGCAAAGTCGTTGTTGTTGTCCACCGGATAGACTCATAGCGGAATGATGTAAACGGTCTTTCACTTCATCCCATAACCAGGCAGCTTTAAGACTTTCTTCCACTCTATCTTTTATCTCGCTTTTACTGTATTTACCTTGTATTTGAAGTCCATAAGCTACATTATTATAAATAGATTTAGGGAAGGGATTGGGTTTTTGAAACACCATACCCACAGAAGCTCTAACAGCATAGACATCTGTTTTAGGCGCATATATATCTTTACCATCAAGATAGACCTTTCCGGTAAGTTCCATAAAAGGAATGGGGTCATTCATCCGGTTAAAACATCGTAATAAAGTTGATTTTCCACATCCAGAAGGACCTATGATAGCAGTAATATGATTTTTATAGGCTTCCAGATTGATATTATGTAAAATTTGATTCTTGCCGAACCAGAGATTGAGATTTGAAGTCCAGATTTGTCTTTCTACCATTGTCTTTTCTTCCTCATATAAGAACGTATTATGATAGCAGTAGCATCTATTAATATCACTAATATAAGTAATACTAAAGCTGTTCCATAAGCGATGGGAACCTGCGATTCAGGATGAGTTCCTTCCGTCATTAAGGCATAGATATGATAGGGCAATGCCATAACTTCATCTTGCAAACTATGTGGTAAACTACGAGAATAGAAAGTTGCGGCAGTAAACATAATAGGAGCAGTTTCACCAGCAACTCTTCCCACACTGATAATTGCACCAGTTAAGATATTAGGTAATGCAGCGGGAAATACTACTTTGGAGATAGTTTGTCTGGTTGTGGCTCCTAAGGCTAAAGAGGCTTCCGAAAAATCAGCCGGAACACTGTGAATTGCTTGCTCTGTATTATTAATAATAACAGGCAAGGCAAGAATCGCCAGAGTCAGACTTCCAGATAATAGAGAAACTTTAAATCCGAGCAAGTTAACAAAGATAGCCATCCCAAACAAGCCAAAGATAATAGAAGGAATTCCTGCCATAGTATTGATGATAATATGTAAGATATTGACCAACCACTGAGGTTTTCCATAGTGAGTAAGCCAGATAGCAGTGAAAATACCAGATGGTAAAGCAAAAATCATTGCTAAAGCAGTAAGCAAGAAGGTGCCAATTAGAGCAGGAAAAATACCTCCTTCCGTCATTGCCTCTCTTGGTGGTTCAACTATAAATTTCCAGCTCAAGACGGGAGCACCAAGTGATATTATACGGACAATAAATACCACGAGAAATCCAGCGGTAATTATTAACATTAATGTCATCATCATTATCCAGAAAGTGTTTTTTCCTTTACGACGGTTCATTTTTGCCTCTTAGGTCTAAATACAATCTCAGTTATAAGATTGGAAAAAAAGGTGATTATCAATAGCACTATAGCCAGAGCAAATAGAGCATTATAATGTAAATCTCCCATAATAGTTTCTCCCATTTCTGCTGCTATAGTAGATGTCATTGGACGCACAGGTTCAAAGATAGATTTAGGAATCTGAGCTGCTCCTCCAGCAACCATTAAAACTACCATTGTTTCTCCTATAGCTCTTCCAAATCCTAATAATATACTTCCTATTATTCCCTTTTTGGCTGCAGGAATAACTGCTTTGAAGATAGTTTCACTTTTCGTTGCTCCCAGAGCCAGGGATGCTTCTCTTATGCTATGAGGAACACTGGACATTGCATCTTCACTTATACTACAGATAATAGGTATAACCATTATACCGAGTATCAAAGAAGAGGTGAATAGATTAAGACCTGTATCCAGAGAAAACCACTGACGGATTAGAGGTGCTAAAAAAGCTATACCAAAGAGTCCATATACCACAGAAGGTATGCCAGCTAAAAGTTCTATTACTGGTTTAGCTATCTCTCTTAACCCTGGACTGGCTATTTCAGAGATAAAGATAGCAGAACCAAGGCTTAAGGGCAAAGCAATGATAAGAGCTCCTAAAGTAACATAGAAAGAACCCATAATCAGAGCCCAGGCACCAAAGCCAGGAGGACTGTACACCGGATACCAGTTATTAGTAAACAGGAAGTCTTTCCAGCTTATAAATTTAAAAAGAGGTAATCCATCGTGGAATATACCATAAATTATCGCTATTAAACAAACCGCAGTTAACAGAGAAGCTATATAAGCTATTGCCTGAAAAGTCTTTTCTTTTATTCCTTTCATATGTTTAACCTTAAAGACGGGAGTCTGAACTCCCGTCAGAATGGAGGTTTATCGCTCTTATTATCATTTTTAAAAGTTAATTCAAGGATATAAAACCCTGTTTTTCAACTATCTTTTGTCCCTGAGATGATTGAATAAAAGCAATATATTGACTTACTGCTCCTTTTGCTTTTCCATTAGTGTACATATAGAGTTTCCTCGCCAGTTTATAGGTTCCATCTTTTACCGTTTGTTCACTGGGAATTATTTTCTCTATTGCTACGGATTTAACTTTGCTGCTTACAAATCCTAATCCAGCATAACCGATAGCACCTGGAGTAGTAGAAACGGTTGTGGTTACAGCATTATTAGAAGCTAAAAGTTGTGCAGAAGAACTAACCTTTGCACCTGCCATAACTCTTTCATTGAAAACCTCAAAAGTCCCGGAAGAGACATCACGAGAGATAACCACGATAGGAAGATTAGGACCTCCGAGTTCATTCCAATTCTTTATTTTACCTGTATAGATATCTTTTAATTGTTTAATAGTTAGATTGCTGATAGAATTAGAAGGATGAACAACAACGGCTATACCATCCAGAGCTATAGCATAGGGAATAGGTTCAATACCTTTGGACTTAGCTTGAGTGATTTCTTTTGATTTCATTGGACGACTGGAGCAGGCAATATCTATAGTTCCATTTATCAATGCTGCAATGCCAACTCCAGAACCACCACCACGAATAGAGATATTGATATCAGGATGTCCATCCATAAAAGCTTCTGCTGTTGCCTGAGCAATAGGAAGAACGGTTGTTGAACCTGAACAAGTTATAGTAGTTTTAGCAAAAGCAATCAAAGTAGTAAGTGATAAGATTAGTGTAAG
The DNA here is from genome assembly GCA_002070045.1 of Candidatus Cloacimonetes bacterium ADurb.Bin211. GTDB lineage: Bacteria > Cloacimonadota > Cloacimonadia > Cloacimonadales > Cloacimonadaceae > Syntrophosphaera. Next base: position 4,352 of record MWCN01000120.1, on the reverse strand, counting down.
TAATAATATTTTTCTATTCATTTTTTCTCCTATAGGGTTATAGTATTGTTAAAGCGCCATTTTAATTGAAGCATTAGAGTAGAGGTATCCTTTAACTTGTTTGCATATTGAGCAGAAGATTCCTCTTCATCATAATATTTATACACATAATTAAGCTGAAGCTGCATTGCAGGATTAGCACTTTCATCGTGCATAAACTTATAATTAAGACCTGCAGTGATACAATTTAGTAAGTTTTGATTTGCAGGATTATCAGTTTCATCCCATCTGTCATATCTTCCGACTAAATCCAGGTCCTGTCCTATAAGTTTTTTTAATTTTACAGTAGGAAAGATACTCAAGCAGTTAGCAGTGTAATCCTTAATAGAGAATTCTTCTGAATAACTGACTTTTTTATTAAGATATTCAATCCAGAGGTCAAGAGGACCATAAGCTAAACGTAACAATCCATCTGTCAATAATTGTTGATTATAATTGGGATTAGTAGTGTTATCGGCAAGGAGTTTATTACGACCATTACTATTTGCCATAATAGAACCACCAATTGTGATTCCACCTACAGGAGTTAAGCGTAAATTTGCCAGGAAGGCTGGCTCAATATTATCCTTTAAATTAGCTCCATAGTTCTTGTACCCTTCTCCATTATAAATACCCAGGGCATATTCACCCCATCCCTTGGGAATATAACCATTGAAAGTGATGCCATAATCGGATGAATTAGCTATTTTGTATTCATCTGAGGGAGCTTTGCCTATAAGGTCATAATTCCAATCATAGATAGTACCAAAATAGACCTTCTGTAGTCCTATAGTAGTGGTTAAATCTGGAATAGGAATTAAATTGGAAAAATCCAGATAAGCATATTTTAATTTCAATCCTGCTCCATCATTACTGGCATCAGAACTAAAGATGTCAATGGTAAAGCGACCTTTTACCGTTTCACTGAATTTTGGTTCCAGACCAAGGTATCCTCGTTCAAGAGAGAAATAATTTTTGAGTATAGTATTACTACTATCGCCTGGTGCTTTACCACCTTCCATAGTCCAGCGGTTCCACATCTCGCCAGTGATTTTTAATTCCTGGCTGCTCAATGGTAGGTATAGGATTAATCCTATCAGGGCAATCAAGATAACTTTTTTCATATTTTTGTTTCCTCCTTAGGAATTCTACCCTATTATAGGATTAAATTGTTAGGATTTTATAAGCTGAGGGTTAAGATTTGTTAACTAAGAGTGTAATAATATGTATAAGAAGAAGTTATTCTGAGGAAGGAAGATTTTGGGCTGACCTTATCCTTCTTAATGCCTTGCTTCGTAATTGTTTTACTCTTTCTATAGAAACACCCATTTCCATAGATATATCTTTTAAGGTTAACTGTTCTATATAGGAAAGATAAATTACCCTTTTTTCCTGGGTAGGCATATCAGAAGGCAAATTATTCTTCCAACTATCAGTTCTATAATCAGAAGTTCCATTTTTATCTATTATTTCTATATCATCAATGGAAGTTGCTTGTAATGATTGTTTTTTTTCGTCAGTTAGTGCTGCTAAGATTCTCTTTTTGATGTGCCAGATAGCATAAGTAGAGAATTTACTTCCTTTAGTTGGATTATAGCCTTTTGCGGCATCTAATAATCCCAGTAAAGCTTCCTGCTGTAAATCTTCTAAGGGTAGTCCAGCATTTTTATACTGATGGCAAATGCTATATGCCAGGGAGGAATACTCTTTTATAATTGTATCATAATCTATGGTGTGTTCTTTATCGGAGTTAAAATTCATTATCGAATTCCAAGTTTATCTGGGGAAGCGTTATTATAAAGGTAGTGCCTTCTCCTAATGTACTGGAAACGGTGATTTCTCCATGATGTAAAAGCACAATATGCTTCACTATTGCCAAGCCCAATCCTGTCCCATTACGACTTCTGGAACGAGAAGGGTCTGCTACATAGAACCGTTCAAAGATTCTATCCAGATGTTCTGGTGCTATTCCGGTGCCTGTATCGGAAACTTCAAAGATGACCTTATTCTCTTCTTTCCTACTTTTAATGCTTATATATCCTTTATCTGTATAGCGCAGCGAATTTTGCACTAAGTTGATAAAAACCTGTTCCAGACGGAAGGGGTCACAAACCAATCTCGGGATAGCAGGGTCCAGATTTATTTCCAGATTCAATCCTTTCTCCTGTATTTCAGGTTCCAGAATCAAACTGATATTGTCAAAGAAGGTAGAAAGATTGATGTTCTGCAATTCAAGTTGAGCAGTGCTTTCCAGCTGTATAAGTTGTTCCAGGTCTCCGATAAGATGATTCAGACGCTGACTATGATTCAAGATTATTTTCAGATAGCGTGTGTAATCCTGTTCTGGAGAAGCCAACATAGCTTCCGTAAAGCCCTGGATGGCGGTCATTGGTGTTCTAAGTTCATGAGCAAGGTTAACAATAAAATCTTTTTTCATCTGTTCGGTCTGGCGTATTGCGTCTATATTATGCAGGATAAAGATTTTGCGTTTAGCTTCCTGATTTAGACTGCAGGAAAATAAGAAGCTGTGATTCTGGAGAGTGATTTCCGAGATTTGCTTTTCTGGTGATGCATCCGTTCTCTCAAGATAAGCTAACAATTCTGGATGGCGGATTATTTCTTGATAATAAGGTTTTTGAGATGAATCATAAGCAGGAAAGAGATTCTGGAATGGTTCATTTGCCCAGATTATTTTGCCTTCATCATCCTGAGCCCAGAGAGCATCTTCTATGGAATTGAGTAGCAATCTTAATTCCTGTCTATGAATCGTAAGATGATGAATCACTTCTTCCAATCTTTCCAGCATCTGATTAAATTCCTTAGCTACTTCATCTGCTTCCTCAATTTTTACATCTTTCAGATGCTGTTTGTATTCTCCTTTAGCTATATTTCTGGCTGTATTAATCCAGCTATGTTTTATCTTTTGCACAGAAGAATTAAGAAACCAGATAGCAAAAAGTGAGATGGCTGTAGCAATTAAGATAGTTAGCCAGAGGGGAGCTTGAAGAATCAGGCATATAGCTACACTCAAGAGTATTAATAGATAAGAGATAAGCAGTAAAGTGCAGAAATGATATTTCCTCATTAATCTATTTCTTCCTCATAAGGTGAAAATTTATAGCCCATTCCACGAATATTTTTTATCATCCAGGCATAATCACCTAATTTTTCTCGCAAATTACGGATATGAACATCCACTGTTCTTTCTATCACAATCTTATCATTTCCCCAGAGATAGTCCAGAATTTGACTTCTACTATAAACCCAACCCGGTCTTTGTGTGAGAAGTTGTAATATCTTGAATTCCGTAAGAGTTAAATCTAACCTTTTCTCTTTTATATATACTTCAAATTTATTGAAATCTATATGAAAATCAGGTGTTATAGTAAGGACATTTTTAGAAGTTTCCCAGCCGCTTCTGCGTAGAACTGCTTTTATTCTTGCCACTAATTCCGAACTGGCAAAGGGTTTTGTGATATAATCATCTGCACCATATTCCAGACCTTTTACCCTATCTTCCACATCTGTTCTGGCGGTTAACATTATAATAGGGATTTTTTCCCATTCTTGTTTATTCTTTATAATTCTGCAGGCTTCCATCCCATCCAAATCAGGAAGCATTAAATCCAGTATGATTAAATCGGGGATTTGTTCATCCAGACGATTCAGCATCGCTTTTGCTCCAGTAAATCCCTCTGTATTATATCCAGCTTGGGCTAATACCAATCTTAACAATTCAAGAATGTCCGTTTCATCTTCTACTATATATATCTTATTATTCATAACTTATATCCCCTATTTAAGACTCTTTTATCTATATCTTATTATCTGGCAAGAAAAAACACTTGTTTTTAAATTAATTTTTCTTAACAAATGGAAAGATGTTGAATGCTTGTTCTAAGGTTTATAGCCTTGAAGGAATAAATTAGCGTAGAAATAGATAAATTCGCAAGAATTGGGATAAATTCGCAGGTGAAAAATAGGGAATTATAGTGACAGTATATTCTAGAAAGCCTCTGCGAGGCTTGTGCAGAAAGGGACATCTATACACCGTAAGGGTATGCAAAGGTTTTGGTATGCAAAGGTCCTCCTTTGCATCAAGCGGTACTATTTTTTACTTTATCACTTAAGGGTATGCAAAGGTCCCCCTTTGCATCAAGCGGTACTATCTTTTACTTTATCACTAAGCTTAGGTAAGCTTTCTTGTTTAGAAAGCTTCTGCGAAGCTTGTGCAGATGAGGACATCTGCGCACTGGTATCTTTGCATCAAGCGGTACTATTTTTTACTTTATCACTTAAGGGTATGCAAAGGTCCCCCTTTGCATCAAGCGGTA
>MWCN01000119.1 GCA_002070045.1 Candidatus Cloacimonetes bacterium ADurb.Bin211 | reverse complement strand
GAACTGCACCTCCATCATATTCCATACGGCTGTTCTCATCAGCATCCTGGAGGTCGGTGATATAGTCTTCTTCCAGATTGAAGCGTTCAATCAATTGCTTGATTTCTTCATCATCAGGATTATCCATATGAATCCAGAAAGCTTCATTCAATGCCATTGCGGGCACAAAACGTTGCTCTTGAACCTTGAAATATTGGACCATAATCACCTCCTTTCTAATCTTTTTCTAATTTACCACTCTTTTAAATAGCTATAATATGGCAATAGAAAATTTAAAGCTCCATATCTATCAGAAGGATAGATATGTTTTAATCAGTACTTAAACAATTTTTTTGGGATTCAAGGCAAATTCAACTTAAGAATTTATAATGAATTATCATATAAGTTTTATAGTATTATAAATAAACATTAAGAAACAGTGATAGATTTATGTATTATCTAATTAACTTTTATAATGTCCTGTTTAATGAGATTCATTTTAGCATAAATATTCCTGTTAAAGTGTAATGCGCAATTATAAATGAAGTTTTAGCGTTTTAAAAACTTGCTGAGGAAGTTTTTTTATTCTGTATTTGTTTACAGATAAAGAGATTCTGTTTTTTCAGAGAGCAGAAAAAAGGATTTAACCTTTAGTGCTAAAGATAAGAAAGTAATAGCTCAGGGCATATAAATTGGTGCCCTGAGTATTACTTTTACTAATTACTCTTTAGATAGGTAAATAGATAAGCTGAAATTTATCTATTAAAATATATGGGTCAATCCATAAAGGGATAGCGATAGTTCTCAGCAGGAACAAATCTTTCTTTAATGGAGCGTGCAGAAATCCATCTCTGGAGGTTCAAAGCAGATCCAGCTTTATCATTAGTTCCAGAAGCTCTGCCACCTCCGAATGGTTGTTGTCCTACAACAGCACCGGTGGGTTTGTCATTAATATAGAAATTGCCAGCAGAATGGCGGAGCATTTCATAAGCAAGAAAAATAGCCTGGCGGTCTTGGGCAAAAATGGAACCTGTGAGACCATAACAAGAAGTGGAATCGCATAGTTTTAAAGTTTCTTCAAATTTAGAGGAGGGGTAAACATAAATCGTGAGCACCGGTCCGAATATTTCTTCTTGCATAGTAGTAAAATGGGGGTTGGTGGTCTTGATCAGGGTAGGTTCAATAAAGTATCCCACGGAATCATCATAAGTTCCACCATAAATGATTTCTGCCTCAGAAGAAGAATGCGCTGATTCTATATAAGATTTAATGCGGTTGAAGCTATTCTTATCAATTACAGCATTTACGAAATGAGAAAAGTCACGAACATCTCCTACAGTTACAGTGGAAAGCATCTCTTTCATTTCTTTTAGCCATTCAGGATATAGGTTATCCGGGATATAAACTCTGGAGGCGGCACTACATTTTTGACCCTGATATTCAAAGGCACCTCTAACACAGGCTACAGCCAAAGCTTTAATATCAGCAGAACAATGTGCAAAAATAAAATTTTTGCCACCAGTTTCGCCAACTATACGAGGATAGGACTTGTATATGGATAAATTATTGCCCACACATTGCCAGATATGATTGAAGACTTTGGTGCTTCCAGTAAAATGAATCCCGGCTAAATGTGGAGAATTGGTTATTATATCACCGATTTCTTCACCAGAACCAGGAATAAAATTGATGACACCATCAGGAAGTCCAGATTCCTGAAGTATTTTCATTATCATATAACCGCTGTATACTGCTGTAGAAGCAGGTTTCCATACTACTGTATTACCCATCAAAGCTGGTGAAGAAGGAAGATTTCCAGATATAGAAGTAAAATTGAATGGAGTGATAGCAAAGACAAATCCTTCTAAGGAACGATATTCGGTGAAATTCCACTCTCCTTTAGGTGAAACCAGAGGTTGTTGCTCATATATCTTTTGAGCATAATAGGTGTTGAACCGCCAAAAATCTATCAGTTCGCAGGCTGAATCTATTTCTGCTTGATGGATATTTTTACTTTGACCCAGCATTGTAGCCGCATTGAGTAGAAAGCGATACTTTGTAGATAATAATTCTGCAGCTTTTAAAAAGATGGCGGAACGGTGGTAAAATGGCATATTTTCCCATTCTTTATGGGCAGCAAGAGCTGATTGAATGGCTAAATCTATCTCTTTTTTACCAGCTTTATGATAGATAGCCAACTTGTTCTGATGATTATGAGGTTCAATGCAATAAGCAGTAGAACCGGTAAAAACCTCTTTACCATTGATGATAGACGGAATTTCTATAATTTCCTTTGATAAATCAGCTATTGATCTGACTAAATTATCCCGTTCAGAAGAACCAGGTGCATAGGATAATACACTTTCGTTTTTGGGGACGGGGACGGAAAAGAACATCTTGTCTAATCTCCTATTTTTATTTATCACCGAGGAAATAAATAAATGAATAAGACATTGTCCGGGATGAATATTATCATCTCGTAACTTTTTATCAAAGCCACCTTTTCAAATACGGAAGGCAGTATCATTTCTAATACTACCCTAACGGTGGAAAGCCATGCTTTTAAGTTTAGGACTGTCCGCTCGGTGACATCCACAACATATAAAAAATGAACTTAGGGTCAAGTGTAATTATTTAAATGGATTCTCTATTATACGATAACTCACTGTTGAGCAATTACTTGAATTCAAGATAATATTATTCCATCCTTGCCAATGTAGATAAGATTATATCAAAACAGAAAGGATATTTTTATTACTGAAATACGAACTATATGGGAAAAGAGTCCTTAGCGCGGATAATACATTTTATATAATTTTTTATTTCTTTATTTATCTTTTTCTATCGCTCCTATTCATATAATTCTAAACTAAATATCCGATAATTGAATTCCTTTCAAATGACAATAACTCTATCTATTCTTCGGTATAGCCATAACTTAAGCATATTTTTAATTGTAATACTTCTACTTGACTCTCTCTTAACACTTTATAAGCTCAAGAGTCAAGAGAGAGTAAGGAGAGAATTTAGGGAAAGTAGAGTTTTTGTTCAGGTGGATATAAACAGGACATAAATAATGGTTCATAAATTAATAATAAAGGAATAAGAATGCATTAAGTGGCTTTCTGGATGGAAAATGGATTCAACTGTAAAGGATAAAGCGAAAGATATTTTTTGGTGAAACAAATATTTAGGGTTATAGTTATTTAGTTTGTTTTATGGTAACCAAAAAGAGAATTATTTTCCTATACAAAAATTATTGAAAATAGAATTGAGTAAATCATCAGTGGTAACAATACCCAATATTTCTTCCAGAGCTTGACTGGCAGAGATTAAATCAAATGCAGTAAATTCATAACCTGCTTGATCTTCAATGGATTGGAGAGCATTCTGGAGAGAAGAAATAGCTCTTGATAAAGCCGCAAGATGTCGTGCATTGGTAACTAAGGGACGGTCAACCCATTTTTGAGGGAGAGCAAAGTGATTGAGAATAGCTTGTTGCAGAAATTCCAGCCCCTTATCAGTGTATACAGAAGCAGGAATAGCATAATCAGTTGAATGTCCATCTAAATTTTCCGGATTTTCAATGGTTGAGAAATCGGAGGTAATAAGGTCATATTTACTTGCTACCCAGAGAGTTTTGTTTTTTATTTCTGGTGATAGTGCTTCCATTTCATTCCATTCAATTTCCTGGTCTACAGGAAGAAGATAGAGAATTAAATCAGAGTCTTGCATAAGTTCTCTGGTCCTTTCAATGCCTTCTTGTTCAACTTCATCGGAGCTCATTCTCAAACCGGCAGTATCATATAAGATAAGAGTATATCCCTGTAAATTGATGCTTTCTTCCAGGTAATCGCGGGTAGTTCCTGGATGAGGGTTCACGATAGCACGATTATACTTTAGGAACGCATTAAAAATAGATGATTTACCGGAATTTGGTGCACCTACCAGACTGATTTTAATTCCCTCTCTGATATATTTTCCCCGGGATAATCCTTCCGCATACAGCTCTTCTGACTGTTTTAAAAGATGGGATATTCTATTTTTTAAATCTTCGGGATTGACCAAAGGGAGGTCCTGGTCAGCAAAATCAATGGCTAATTCACAGCGCAAACGGGTATCCGATATATCATTCAGCAGTTTTTGTAAATGTTGAGAAAGAATACCCTGCACCTGCATCAAAGCAGCTGATTCAGCCATAGCACCGGATGCAAAAACCAGGTCATTCACTGCTTCTGCCTGAGGGAGGTCCATTTTTCCATTTAAAACTGCCCGTAAAGTAAATTCTCCCGGATTTGCCATTCTTGCATCCAGAAGTAGATTTTCCAGGATTTGGGAGGCAATTTGTGGATTTCCATGCGAGGAGATTTCCACTACATCTTCGCCAGTATAGCTATAAGGTGCTCTAAAAACTGTACAGAGCACCTGGTCTACAGCTTTTCCCTCTTTGGTGTGAAAAGTGCCAAACACTACTCTATGAGATGGGCAATTGAGTAGTTTTTTTCGTGGCTTAAAATATTGTGCTACAATGCCAATACTTCCTTTTCCGCTAATTCGGATAACATTGATAGCGGCATAACCAGGAGGAGTAATGATAGCACAGATAGGCTCAGATATATCTGCCATTTATAAACTTAGATGTCTTTTTATTTCTTGAGAAAGATGAGCGGGCGTAAAACCAATCAATTCGTTCAGCTGTTCTATCTTGCCCTGGGGGACAAAGAAATCTGGATAGCCAAAATTAATCACTTTACAGGGTTCTTCTTCCAGCAATTGTCCTATGCGAGAACCGACTCCACCGGTTATCATATTGGTTTCAAAGGTAAAGATATAGGAGCAAGTTTTCCCGAGTTTTTTTAGTAACTCCTCATCTAAGGGTTTCAAGCTGCGGAGATTTATGAGCCAGGGATTTAAGCCTTCGTTATTTAATAAATTCCAGGTTTCCAGTGCAATTTTCCAGGCTCCCCCTTCGGAAAGTAAAGCGATATTTTCACCTTGCTTCACAATCTGAGCTTTTCCCGGAATAAATTCGGGAATAGTATCTTCACCAAGAAAGGCGGTTCCACGAGGATACCTGATAGCTATGGGTCCTTCAGTATAATTAGAAGCAAAATTTAGCATAGCAATCAATTCTTTATCATTGGCAGGAGAAAAAATCATAAGATTTGGTATAGCATTTAATAGAGATATATCAAAGCTTCCATGATGAGTGGGTCCATCCTCACCTACTAATCCAGCACGATCAATACAGAAAACAACTGGTAGTTTTGGTAGTGCAACATCATGGATAACCTGGTCAATAGCTCTTTGTAAGAAGGTGCTATAAATAGCAACAAACGGTTTGATTCCTTTGCAAGCTAGACCAGCGGCAAAGGTTACAGAATGCTGTTCAGCGATTCCCACATCAAAGAATCTTTTTGGGAAACGTTTTTCAAAAGGAGTTAAACCAGTGCCAGAAGACATAGCTGCTGTAATGGCTACTACCTGAGGATTTTTTTCCGCAATTTCACATAGGGTGCTACCAAAGACTTCACTCCAGCTTTTCTTTCCATTAGTAGGTAAAATACCTTTATCCGCATCAAAAGGTTCTACTCCATGGAAAAGAACTGATTCTTTTTCTGCTGGCAAATAACCTTTCCCTTTTTGAGTAACAACATGGAGCAAGACAGGACCAACCATATGGCGTTGAATCCGGCGGAGCATCGTACAGATTAAATTGATATTATGACCATCAATAGGTCCAATATATTTAAAACCCAGATCCTCAAAGATGATATTGGGAACCAGGATATTCATCATTGATTCTTCCAGTTTTTGAGCGCCGAGAATAAAAGTTTTACGAAGATTAGAAGGTAAAGTGGCACTGAGATCCCAGATTTGTTGTTTTAAGGTATTATAAGGACGACTTGCCAGCATTCTTGCCAGATATTTTTGCAGACCTCCCACATTGGGTGAAATGGACATAGCGTTATCATTCAGTATCACGAGGAATTTATCTTTCTGGAGTTGTCCGGCATGATTTAAAGCTTCAAAGCTCATACCTCCAGTTAAAGCACCATCACCAATGATGGCTATACAATGTCCAGTTTCACGATTGAGGTCCCTTCCACAAGCAAGACCTAAAGCTGCTGACACGGAAGTGCTGCTATGTCCGGTAGTAAAAGCGTCATAAGGGCTTTCTTCCCGATTGGTGAAACCACTAAGTCCGTTAAAAGAACGTAAAGTTTCAAATCTATCGTTTCTTCCGGTCAGGATTTTCCAGCTATAGCTTTGATGACCTACATCCCAGACAATACGGTCTTTCAAGGGGTCAAAGACATTGAGTAAAGCAATGGTCAATTCCACTACACCTAAACTGGCAGCGATATGACCGCCAGTTTTAGACACAACATCAATGATGCGTTTACGAACTTCCTTTGCCAGGAGATTCATTTCTTCTGTATTTAATTTTTGGATAAAAGAGGGGTCTTTTATTTTTTCTAAAATCATAATTAACTTCCTGTATTGGGAACTTCTTTTGGGACAGGGCGCAGTTCTTCACTTTTGACCAGAATAATTTCCAGAATAACCAGAGCTAAAGCTATAGCCAACAGGATTTTCCAGAGTTCATAACCTAAACGCGTAGCAAAAATCTTTTCCTGCCAGTTCTCACCTAAAAGCTGGACATTCTTCAGTCCTTGATAGTCCATTGGGATAAATTCACTCTCCTGTCTCGGAATTTCTACGGCTATAACCGTCTCAGTTCCATCGGCTTTCTGCAGAATATAAATTCCTGGTTGAGAAAGCTTATAGGGACGATTGGAAATTAACAAGTTTTTATTATCAGGAGTGATTACACTGTGGGTGCTAATTATATCTCCTACTGTATATTTTTCTCCAGTAGCTATAGAGGAACTGGCATATTCCAGACAGCGATAAGCAAAGACCGGGAAAGCTGCATCAAGAAGAAAAGTAGAGCGTTCTGAACTGGGATCAAAATTCCAGAGTATAAAATTATCTTTTGCTAAGGCAAAGGTCTCTCCTGAGCCAGCCAGAAGAGCATTGATTCCCAATCCTTCTAAATGCCAGTAATTTGATATATTATTAAAGTGAAGGCTTTTCCCTGCTAAAAGAGAAGTAGTGAAATGATTAGGATTAACATAACTTATAGATTTTGGTTGAGTTTGCCAGGAACCAAACTTAATCTTAAAAATGTTTTCAAGGAAAGAACGATATTCAGGTGAAAGATTAGGAGAAAGACAGAAAATGGCACCACTATTAGAACTCTGTAAAGAATTGATTATCTCTCGCATTTGAGGTGGAAAAGAAGGCGTTCCTAAAAATACATAAGATTGGTATTGATTGAGCTTAGAAAGATTCAGTTGTTGAGGTTCAATCAAATCTATCTTACCTTCCGATCCTGCATAAATTTTTAAGAGAGAATATAAAGCCGGAGGTAAAGACCTGTTCTGGGTGATGACTGCAATTTGAGGTGAAAGATAAAAAGAAAAGGCAAAATAACTGCGATTATCTTCTTCTAGATGGTCATCCACAACTTCTACATAGCCACTTTGCCAGCCATCTTTTTGCAAATCAATTACCATACTTTGATTAACGGTTTGACGAGCAGGAAGATGGACAAACTTTTCTCCTACCTTAGCTTCTCCTAACACAGTTCTAACCAGCACTTCCTGGCGGTCTTGATTTCCATAATTGGTAAGTTTAAACTCAATAGTTTGTCTTCTGGATTTTTCTGTTAATTGAGGTAAGACCTGAGCTTGAGAACAGCTGAGATTGGTAAAATTTTCATTATCAGCAATATTAATCACTTGAAGAGTAACATCAGAAGGGGAAGGATATTCCTGTTTTTGACCATCGGTTATGAGATAAATTTCCTTATTGGCAAATTGAGTTTCCTGTAAGCGGCTTTCTGCCTGTTTTAGCATAAGGGGAATGGTTAAAGGTTCATAGGTAATACTTATCGGTTCAAGGATATCTTCTGGTATAGAGCCAGCATATATCTGAGAATGCAGGCGATTCCAGTTTTCATCAGAACTGACCAGGATTAAACGGTCATCTGGATTAGAGAGTGAATTTATTTTTTTTATTGCATCTTTTGCCCGGTCTAAGTTACTACGAGAATCATAAAAATAATTCATACTGTAGGAGGTATCCAGTAAAATTGCTAAAGCGGTTGGAGGATGATTAGTAGAAGGTTTTAAATGAGGAGAAGATAGTAAAGGACGAGTAGCAGCTAAAGTTACCAATAAAATAATGAGCATACGAATGATAAGTAGAAGGATATTCTTAAATCGGGTTTTCTTTTTTTCCTGTTCCTGACTGGTTTTAATGAAACGGATAGTAGGGAAAACAACTTGCTTTGGTTTTTTCTTAGCGAGCAACCAGATAATTAATGGAAGTATTGTTGCAGCTAAGAAAAAGAGGAATCCTGCATTGAGAAGAGTTAAGCTACCCATAGTTCAGGGCATTCCTATGCCCAGTGATATAAGTAATTCACTATCTTTAAGTTTCATTCCTTTATTGTTTAAAGAAAAGTCATAGCGAAAAATATTGTAGTTATATCCACCACCAATAGTGTAATTAATGTTCTGAGTTCCATAAAAGTTGTGACTATATAGTCCAGCCCGAAGTGCCAGTGATTTATTGGTATTTTCCGCATTATAATTTTGCGAATCCCAGGTCCAGATATATTGTCCCCCAAGATGATAAGTAGTATCAGTGGATTGAGATATTTTACCCTGTAATCCCAGATTCAGGTTGAAATTATCTGTCCCGTATTGAATACCCAGAGCAACTCTCCTTTGAATGGCTTCTGAATTGTAATGTTCCCAGTAAAGACGAGAGAAGATGTCATAAGCTGCTAAACCGTAGGTGAAACTTCCTGTCTGGAGGGTAAAACCTAAATCGGTAGAAAAGCCATTAAGTTTATCATCTATGAAGGAATTTGGGTTGGTAGATTCAAGATAGACCAGCCTTCCAGTTAAATATTTAAGATTTAAACCGAAGCGAATAGGTTCCCAGGAATCATCACTACCAGCAATAGTAGCTTGAACTTTATCCAGTTTATAGTCATAATAGCGATATCCATAACCGGTTTCAGGTGTTTCCACGATATGCACAGAAGCTACTGGTTGATAAGTCCAGGCCGTTTGTTTTGCTAGCAATGAAAAATACTTTAACTGCTTGGGCTTCAATATATTGCTAAATTGAGCTGCTTCAGCAAAATTCACCGGGTCATCACTTTTTATTCTAAATGCGCCCACTAACAAGCTAATATCATTATCACCAATTAAAGCTGGATTGGAATAACTGGAATAAAAATCGCCGGCATAGGTGACATTTAATCCTCCCATACCTAGGGCAATAGGAGAAACATTGTTTTCCGGAAGGGCATAATCATAGCTCTGAATTATAGGCATATCCGATTTCTGAGCAAAAATAGCAATAGAGCAACAGAGAAATAGAAAAGTTACTAGTCGCTTCATAGTGGTTCTTTCTCCAGTTTTTGTCTTACCCAATTAGCTACAAAGTAACCCACGATACCAGTCACAATTCCTGCTACGGCATCAATAAACCAGTGATAATGGCAGTAAACCGTAGCGATAGATAAGAAGAAAGCTATTACACAGAACACATAGCCCCATTTGCGTACATATTTTAAACCAGCAATAGTGAGCACGATAGTTATAGCAATATGAGAACTCGGAAAAGCGCCACCCCAGTGCCCGCTATGATTATAGATAAAAGCCATAAGTCTGGTAAAAAAACCATAACGATAGGAATGAGCTAATTGATAACCTTCAGGAAAATAACGACCTCCAACAACAGGAACAAGACTATAAAAGAAATAGCAACAATAAAAAACAAAGGTAAGATTGAAAATTAATTCTTTAAAACCTTCCTTATTCTTGAAATAAAGATAGGTGGGCAATCCTGCAATCATTGGATAATAACAGGCATAAGCAAAATGAAAGAATTCCTGAGCGAACCAGGTGTCATATTTTTGTCCCCATACCATTGAAGGATAATATCCAAAGATTTTATAATCTATATTACTGAAGAAAGGGTCCAACCATTCAGGACAGATAATACGACAAACTGAATGCAAAGAAGTGTAAAAATATGTAAAAAGAAGGACCGGATAAATATTCCTGAAGAACTGAAGAAATTGAAGTAGTTTAGGATTCATTACAGAGGCATAGGTGCGTTCCAACCAAGCCATAAGGAGAATTAGTGTTATAATACTGATAAATCGTGGGAGATGAATAGCAGGCTGTTCTGCTCTTCCCACAAAAATACCAATTATCATATAGATAATAATCCAGGCGCAATAAGCGATGGTTATAATATCTATAGCACTTAAGAAAGGTTGGGTCTTACTTTCTACTTCAACCAAAGTGGTTTTTTTCCCCTTTATTAGAACCTCAGAAACATTGTTGGACATTCTATATTTCACCTAACCTTTTGGATAATATAAAATTAAGCACACCCATTATTATGGCAATAGCCCAGATAATAACGATAAAATGAGGAGGTAAACCCTTTCTAAAATAAGGAATAAAGGCATAGAAAATGTGAGTTAACAGCACCGGAAGAATAACGAGAACATACTGAGCAAAACGCACTTGCTTCCAGATGAAGGTAATAAATCCAGCAACAATTAAAGAAATAATCATAGGACCAGGAACAAAGTAAAGCAAATAACCACTATAGGTAAAGATTCCTCTTCCACCCTTGAAATTATTAGTAATAGGAAGACAGTGTCCAATTAGCATTGCCAGCCCATAAAGTAACATAATGCTTTTATTATAAAGAAGGTCAGCACCTTCTACAATTCCATAATAATTAAGCCAGCGTGCCAGATATTCTATTAAGATTAAAAACAGGAAAGCTTTGAGAATATCCAGTAATCCTACTAGCACTCCTAGAGGACGGCTCACATTGACAAAGATATTTTCCGTATCTGCTAAGCCGGTGCCAACTTTATATATATTCAAAGAACGGAAGGTTTTGGCTACTACCCTGGCAGTAGATATACAACCGTAAAAATAGGCAGCTATAATGATTAGTATTAAAATCAAGTAGTTCAATTTGTTCCTCCATAATTTCTGGCACCGAAGATAATGGTGCCCAGGCGTAGCATATTGGACCCTTCTTCCAGTGCTATCAGGTAATCTTCACTCATTCCCATAGAAATATATTTCATTTCTACTTCTGGTATTTTTTCAGCTTCTATTTTCTCTTTCAATTTCCTTAATTTTCTGAAATAGGGACGCGTATTTTCCGGATCTGGACTTAGCTTTCCAATGGTCATTAATCCTTTAATATTCAAACAGGGCAAAGCAGCAATCTGCCAGATCATATCTATTGCGTTTTCAGGATTAACTCCACCCTTAGTGGTTTCAGCAGTGGTATTAACTTGAATTAAAATATCCTGAGTGAGATTTTTTCGTCCCAGTGCACGATTAAGTTGTTGAGCTAGGTATAAACTATCAATAGATTGAATGAGCATTGGTTTTAGCTTTAAAAGATTGTTTATTTTATTAGATTGGAGATGACCTATAAAGTGGAAACCTTCATAAGGAACGGTTATAAATGGGATTTTATGCATAGCTTCCTGCACTTTGTTTTCTCCAATATGGGAAATACCATTTAGCAGAGCTTTCTCTATTACTTCTACGGGATGGGTTTTCGTGACAGCTACAATAGTTAGGTCATCTTCAGGTCTGCCCAGAGAAATAAGTTTTTTTGCAGTCTCTTCTTTTATTTTCTTAATATTGTCCGCAATGCTGGACATTCAAGCTCCTTTAATCATATTTTATTGAAAAATCCTTTTTTATCTTTGACTGGAACTGTCAAGAACAATTTACTTTTATTGGCATTCCCATATTTTTTTACA
>MWCN01000118.1 GCA_002070045.1 Candidatus Cloacimonetes bacterium ADurb.Bin211 | reverse complement strand
CCGCAACTGCCCAGGTAGCACTCGGAATAAGTTCCTTTAAATGATATGCCATATAGACTACATTTTTAGGAGAACCATTCATACCACCTGGAACACCGAGAACAAATTGAATATGTAAGGGTGAATGAGTGATAATGCCCTTTTTAATCAATTTAGCTACATAATCTACCATACCAGATTCGTATACTTCAATTTCAGGAACTACTTGATACTCTTTAAAAGCTTCGGCTAATCTTATTATATCTGGAGGTCTGTTGATGAAAACATCATCTCCGAAATTCAAAGACCCAGCATTTAAAGTCGCCATATCAGGCTTCAAACAAAGAGGAGCAAGTCTTTTATCAAAATCTTCTCCTACTGCACCACCAGTACTGATTTGAACGATAATTTCAGGAACAGCTGTTTTGATAGCTTTAATGGCAGCTTCAAATCTTTCTAAACTCTGAGTAGGATTTCCTTCATCATCACGCACATGAAGATGAATAATCCTTGCCCCGGCTTCAAAACAAGCAACTGCTTCTGCAGCTTGTTCTTCTGGTGTGATAGGTAGATTAGGTTGATCCTTACGACAAGTTTCTGCTCCTGTAATTGCAGCTGTTAAGATTAAGGGTTCCATTATATTCTCCTTTGTTATTTATTCAAACCAGCTCTCATATAAACGAACTCTTTTAACAGGAGTTGGCTTAACTCCCAGAATATATTCAGCAATTTTGGAAAACTTTGCTTCATTATCACTGACATAAAATCTATCTATTCCTGGCTCAGTGCTACTTTCACCTGAAAGCAAAGATTTAAGATGCAAAGCAATGGCATCAGCACTATCTATAAGTTTAACTTTATGTTCCATAATTTCATCAATCAAAGATTTAAGTAAAGGATAATGAGTGCAACCCAGAACAAGTGTGTCTATCTCTTTATCTATAAAAAAATTAAGATATTCTTCTGCGACCATTCTACTAACAGGATGATATAACCAGCCTTCTTCAACTAAAGGAACAAATAGGGGACAGGCACAGGAAAATATTTCTGCTCCAGGAAGGATTGCTTTAATGGCTTTATTGTATGCTTCAGAACGAATGGTACCTTCGGTGCCAATTACTCCTATACGATTGTTAATAGTTGATTCAGCAGCTGATTTTGCTCCTGGTTTGATAACTCCAATGATTGGAATATCTGTTATTTTTTCCAATTCTGGTAAAGCTACAGCGGAAGAAGTGTTACAAGCTACCACTAAAATTTTAATATCTTTCTGAAGAAGAAAGCGAGCATTTTGAATGGAATATTCTATGATAGTATTTTCAGATTTAGGTCCATAGGGAACGCGAGCAGTGTCACCAAAATAAATGATATTTTCTGCTGGAAAAGCTTTTTTAATGGCTTTATAAACAGTTAAGCCCCCTACTCCAGAATCAAATATTCCAATCGGTTGTCTCATCTCTATCCTCTATATCTCTCATTTGAATGACCATAATTTTTATCTCTAAACTTATAGTCAACCTCAAATCTATTTTTTCCTTTACGGCTTTTTCTTATCTTCTTATCATTATTGTAGCTATTTGTATTAGATGGCTGAAACTGAAAATGCCGATGCGATTCTTTACCTGATTTAAGTTCCAGATAAATATCATCACTAACTTCCATAATATTAACCATCACTTTATCCATTAGCTGGAAATAATCTCTATTATCTTCGTTTATAAAACGCATTTGTCTATCTAAAAAAATCCATCTTCCAGGGGGAAATTCTGTAACCATCAAAACTGCATTTATCGGAATTTGGTCCAATCTGATGATGAGCCTATCATTTTTCGCCGACATTACTATCCCGCTAAAACTTTCACCTATGAACTTTTTCATATAGGTCATACTGAAATAATGTTCAATATCTCTTTCCGATTGGTCTGCTTGTAATTCTTGTTCAGATGCTACAGAGGCAAAGTATTTTAATTGACTATAATCAAATTGTATTTTACTGTTTTTAAGTATATAAGTCTTACTTAGATGGTGGATTACCAGATCACATAAACGCCTGATAGGACTGGTAAAATGAGTATAAGTTTCCATTCCTAAGCCAAAATGTCTGATATGTTCGGTGGAATATTTAGCTTTTTTCATACTTCTCAGGATTATAGGTTCAAAAACTTTGTGATGTTCTGGAGTGGGGAGGGAGTGCAATAAATATTGAATGGAAGCATTAAGATTTTCTTTTTCATAAAAGGAGATACCGTAATAGGATAGCAATTCAATCAATCTTTCAATCTTTTCCCAATCTGGATCTTCATGAATTCTATAAATAGTTGCAGGTGCAAGTTTTGAAAGTTTAGTGGCAATACATTCATTTGCCACCAGCATAAAGTTTTCAATCAATTTATGGGATTCTGTTTCTTCGGCTAAAGTAAATCTTTTTAGAAATCCTTCATCATCATATTCATATTCCAGTTCCGGAAGGTCAAAAAAGATATAGCCCTCTTTAAGTCTTTTAGCAGTAAGCAAAGAAGAAAGTTTACGAGCTGATAATAGAGTCTCAGTTAACTCTAAAGGAAATTCCGTCTTTTTTCCTTCAAAAAGCTCATCCACCTGGTTATAATTTAGACGAAAATCGCTTCTTATAACACTTGCTTCCAATCTTTGACGCATAATTCTGCCCTGCTGATTAAAATCAGTGATAACGCTCATTGCCAGTTTATCTTCATTAGGACGTAAACTACAAACTTTATTGGAAAGTTTTTCAGGTAGCATTGGAATAACTTTTTTAGGAAAATAAAAGCTGTTTCCTCGCTTCAATGCTTCGGAGAAAGTAGCGCTTTCTGGTTTCACATAATGAGCTACATCTGCGATATGAACATAAAGGCGCCAACCTTGATTGATTCTTTCTACGGATATAGCATCATCAAAATCTTTTGCTGAGGCTGGATCTATCGTAAAAGTTAGTATATTTCTAAGATCAAGACGATGGGCAACCTCTTGATCGGAAATAGTTTCTTCAATTTCTTCCATTTCTGCCAGGACTATATCAGGAAATTGTAAGGGAAGATTATACTGCCTGATAACAGCTAAAAGTTCAACATCCGGGTCTCCTGAAGGACCCAGGATTTCAATAACTTTTCCTACAGGCATTTTACCCATTAAAGGACTACCCCAATTTGTTACCTGTAAAACAACCTTATCTCCTTCTTTCGCTCCATTTAACTCACTAACTTCTATCCAGTTATGTATTTTTGGATTGATACTTATAAAGAAAGTTCCGCTCCC
Organism: Candidatus Cloacimonetes bacterium ADurb.Bin211; assembly: GCA_002070045.1. Lineage (GTDB taxonomy): Bacteria > Cloacimonadota > Cloacimonadia > Cloacimonadales > Cloacimonadaceae > Syntrophosphaera. The sequence continues at coordinate 7,445 of MWCN01000118.1, read as the reverse complement.
ACTTTCACGAATGTCTCCGGTCATTGTCTCATTAGCACGTTTTATTATTTTTCGGACAATTGCATAATCCGGTTTACCCTTACGAAAATGTGGCTCTATTAATACAACATCATTATGATAAGCATTTAAAGTGTCTTCGGCATTAACATAGAAATCACCCTGTTCCGTACGGACAAAGGCATAAGAAAGGTCACGAGCCAGAGGAGTGGCGTCAAAAATTCCTTCCAGCAACCTGGGATGAGCTACCTTTTCATCAGTTTCCTTCTTTTGTTGTTCTGGATTTAGAGCTAATCGGAATTTTCTATTCTTTTTGACCAGAATTCCTTCTGCTATCATTGCCTGTAAGGTTTCGGCTAGTAATGATTTTTCTCGTCTGACTAAATGAAGTTCATTAACTAACTCATTATAAGATAAAGGAACATTGTTATTTTCAATGAATGTTTCTTCTATGCGTTCACTGAGATTTGAATTCTTCAATCTTACCTCAATACTGTTTCCCTATTTTATTTCTCAAGATTTCTAATAATTGTTCTTTCTCTGCTTTGGTTTTAGAAAAGCGTAAAGATTGTCCTCTAAATGGGTCAAGTCTTCTGGGCATCTTAAAAGTACTGAGCATAACACCTCGCTTATCACAATAAAAACATCCAAAATCAGAGTATTTCCGCGTTATTTTAATAAAAAGATATACTATAACTATTTCATTTTCATAGAGATAATAAGTTGTGGGAATGAAATAGGGGAGAAGGCTGCCTATTACTAGCAACATACCAAGGTAATAATACCAGGGCTGATGCCATCCTTCCACCGTGATATTCCAGAGAAAATATGCCAGCAATATTAAAAAAGCAATTAATAAAACAGAGGTTAAGGGTCTTTCTATAAATGGCCAGGAACGCCAGGATAATAATGGTTCAGGCGACATTTTGAACTATCTCCCTACATTTTTCTATTTCTTCTTTAAGAGTCAAAACATAAGTAAAGGTGCGAGTCGTAGAGAATTTTGAACCCAGAGTATTTGCTTCGCGTTGCATCTCTTGAAGAATAAAATTAAGAGTTTTCCCTGTATCTTCCTCTTTTTCAAGAGTTGTTAATAAGGTATTAATATGACATTTCAAGCGTGAAATTTCTTCCTGAATATCATATTTATCTATGTAAATAGCAAGTTCCTGAATCAATCTTTGCTCCATCATTTCAGCATTGAAATTACTTAATAACTCCGTAACTCTATGTTTTAATAAAGAATACAATTCTTCTTTAAATGGCTGTATTTCATTCTCTATAAGGTCTAAGGTCTCTAACATTACATTAGTAGAATTCTTTAATGTCTCTTTAATGTTACTTGCCTCAGCTTTTAAGGTTAACTCTAAGGCTTCAATTGCCTTTTGTAATGTCTGATTCAATAATTCAGCTAATTGTTCATCTTCATCCAGATTATTAACAGATTCAATGATACCAGGCTCATTTAATAAATATTCCAGAGAGATATCTTCATCTATATTAAGTATTGCTTGAGCTTGCTTTACTAATTCAAAATATTTTAATAACTTAGTTTCATTTAATTGTAAAGCAGGCTCTCTACGATCAGCAAAATTAACTCTTATTTCAACCGTTCCTCTGCTTAATACCTGTCCAATGTGTTGTCTTATCTGATATTCAAAAAAACTGATTTCACGAGGGAGGTAGATTCTCATATCCAGAAAACGACCATTGATAGATTTAATTTCAATTTCACAATTCATTTCATTCGTTTGAATTTTTGCTTTTCCATAACCAGTCATACTTTTCATAATCACTCCATAAAATTGTATAAAAATAGAGAGGGAAGATGCATATTCCTCAATAAATTAGCCAGTATATATTCAAGTTTACATAACATATCTTATCAAGACCTATCGTAACATAACAGTGTGTTACCAGTGGAAGCTATTACCCGGGCTTTTTTTATAGTACCTAGGTCCTGCTCAGTTCCATCTAAAACTGCTATCTTAAAATCACGAGTTTTACCTGAAACTTGCCTGGCAGATTTTTTACTCATACTTTCCACATAAACCTCAACTTCTGAACCGATTTTAGCTTCATACTTTTTTCGGGATATTTCTCTTTGAAGATTAACCATCCTTTTTAATCTTTCTAACCTTATTTCTTCAGGAATCTGGTCTGGTAAAGTAGCGGCTTTAGTATTTTCTCTGGGACTATATTTAAAACAAAAGGCATAATCAAACTGAATTTCTTGCATAGCTTGCAAAGTATGATTAAAAGCTGTTTCTGATTCACCAGGGAAACCAGTCATAATATCTGTAGTTATCGCTATGTCTGGTATAGCATTGCGTAATTTATTTATAATATTAATATAATGTTCAATAGTGTAATTTCTATTCATAGCAGCAAGGATGTCATTATCACCGCTTTGTAAGGGTAAATGTATGTGTTCACATATATTAGAGCTTTCTGCCATCACTTCAATTAGTTCATCTGATAGGTCTTTGGGATGAGAAGTAATAAATCTGATTCTATAAATGGAATCTATACCATTTAATTGTCTTAATAATTTAGGAAAATTGATATCTTGATAAGAATAGGAATTAACATTTTGTCCCAGCAGCGTAATATCTTTAAGACCGATTTGACCACATTTTTTTACTTCTTCAATTATAAGTTTAGCAGGTAAACTTCTTTCTCTACCACGCACATAGGGAACTATACAATAGGAACAGAAGTTATTGCAACCACGCATAATAGTTATATAAGCACAGGTTTTACTTTGATGATATGGTCTAATACCTGAATAGGTTTGGGTAAAATCAGGATCAGTAATAGCTCCTTTATTTTCATAAATCAGTTTTGGAAAATCAAGATACTGATCAACCCCTACTACATAGTCTACTCCATAATTATCTATCAACCTCTTCCCCATTCTTTGAGCCATACAACCGATCACAGCTATTTTCAATTCAGGATTGATTGATTTTCTAAATTTTTCCGTGGCAATGCGTCCGAGAACACGATTTTCTGCATGCTCACGAACTGAACAGGTATTAAATATAATCAAGTCAGCTTCATCTATATTGCTTACCAGTTTATGTCCAGCTTCTATTAATATAGAACTAACTAATTCACTGTCAGCAAGATTCATCTGGCATCCGTAGGTTTCTAAGTAAAATCTCATCATATTATCATTTTTATTTTTTTAACTTCTGGTTATAGCCTGTAGCTATACCATAATAACATACCAAAAATCCTGAGCTTTGCATTCTGTCCAACAGAAATATATAATATTGAATGCTATAGTATAGAATATCCAGAGATTCAGGTTCCATAGCATAATTAGCTATTTCTTCGGTTTTGCCTGATTCCAGCAAATCTTTGATAGCCAGTAATTCCTTCAAGGTAATCCTGCAACCGTTCAGTTCATCTGGACGGAAATATCTACTTCTTTTTACAATCATAGCCAGGAAGGTTGCAGTTAATCCCACACAGATAATCATATCTGCTTTATAGAATGGAATGCTTACCACTATTTCATCAAGAATATTCTTAAGTTCTTTTCCTTCTTGAATAGTTTTACGAATAGTCAACAAGCCAATAGGTATGCTCATTCTATCTATATTTAATCCCGGTTCTGAGTAAATAAATTGAGTGCTGAACCCTCCAATATCAATAATTATAGCAGATTGTCCCTCGGGAATTAAATCTTTAGCTGCCAGATAGGCTAATTCAGCTTCCTCCTTATCTTGAAGGACTTTATATTTTGCATTCCACTTCTTGTTAAACCATTCTGATAACCTTTGAAGTTGTGGACTCTGGCGATGTATACCTGTAGCTATAACGAATTTAGACGATGGGATGTTCTTATCATATTCCATAAAATCACTAACTAGAGATTGGAATCTTTTAATGGTTTCTCTTTTAATTTTCACTGTTCTTTTTACAATTTTATAATTTCTTCCTATTCCTGTCTTAATTTGAGCGTTATGGATAGGAAGTGATTTTCCTGCTTCACACAGAGCATAATTAAGATTATTAGAACCAATATCAAAGATTGAATTCAATTTCTTTTGAGAATATTGTAATTCAATATAGCGTTGCAGGATAAGTGAGGCAACTTGTTTATTTCTATTGGGTATTATTTTTCTGGAACCAGAAAAGGTAAGAGCAGTATGAAAAACATCTTCCCATTTAGAAACGCTTAGATTAAGTTCAGGCAGCTGAATTTTTTGGGGATAGTAAGATAAACCTTTAATTAGAACTTCTTCTTCAGGATAATCTTTTCTTGGATAGTATATCAAAAAAGTTCCTGATTGGATTGCTTCTGCAAAGCTTCCATACCCTGGTTTAGTTAACAGAATATCGGATATATTAATCAGAGAGGAAAAATCAAAATCTGGTGGTATCTGTATGTAGTTTGGGATCCCTTTTAATTGTTTAGTGGATATGACTATTCCTGGGAAGGCTGAACACATTTTTTCCCAGTAGAGATTCATCTCCCCTTCTCCCCCAAAAGAACAGGTTAAAACTGGAGTTTTTGAGTCAATGCCCAGAGCCTTTTTCAACTCTGGATTTGGAGGTTTGTAAGCTGCGAGTAACCCTGTCTTTTCTATTTTCCTGAATGAACCCATACTTTTAGTTGAGCTGAGAGGTAGTCTAAAGGCATAATCCACTCGTTGATAAAGACCATAAATGGTATTCAGCACAGGTTTTAAATCTGTTTGTTTATCTAATAACTTATCATAAATAAAGAGCCAATCAAAATTGGATATAGCAAAAACAGGAATTTCGGCATAGGTCCCAGCTTCAACAGGTAACCAGGGAATATCTGTAATAATTAAATCCACCCTTTCTTTTCTGAGAAAATCCACTTCTCTTTCAATTATTTCCAGTCTTTTACTCATTAACTGCAACAAAGCAAGGCGAGTGGCAGATTTATCCGGTTCCAAATTTTCTTTATGTTTCACTCCTACATCGCATATTATGTCCTCTTTTTCATATAAATGTGGATTTAAATCTTTAAACAGATACTCTGGTTTAGCACTTCGGATGTAGACAAATATTCCAAATTGATTGAATTCTCTTGCCAGTGCTGCCATACGAGTGGTATGTCCAAAACCATGATGCGATATATAGATAGCAAATTTTAACATAAGGATATCATTGCACAATTAAAGGTCTTTTAGCATTCTTAGAATGAATCTCCACTACTACTTTATTGGGAAGGCAGATTATGGGCAAAATATCACCTGCTCCCTGTCTAACACAATTTTGATTAGGGCAATCTGCATAAAGCATTTTCACCTTAGAATTTTTTATTTCCACGATATTATGTTCATCAATGCGAATAACACGATCCTCCTGCAGTGGATAAACACCAATTAATTGATTATTTTTATATATGTATACATTTCTTTCATCATCTTTTTTTATTACCAGTATACCACTTACAACAATAGCGATAATTATGATTAGAATCAGGATAAAATCTGCCCAACTTAGATGGCTTTTGAGCCATTTGAACATCAAAAAACCCCATATATCTTATAAGAGCAATTACGACATTGTCCCTTATCATCCATACCTACTATCCTTCGGTGAGCAGAAATCACAAGATTATTGCATTTTGGACAATAGGTTTCTCTAAAATCATCAGACCAGATATTTCCAGCATAGACATAGGATAGTTTCTCTTTTGCCATTTGGCAAGCTTTCAGAACTGTGTGAGGAGGAGTTGGAGCAATATTAGATTTATAAGCTGGATAATAGGCTGAAAAATGCATTGGAATGTCTTTACTTATAGAAGCTACAAAATCAATTAAATCTTTGATATCTTCCTCAGAATCATTCAAAGTAGGGATTAAAAGATTGGTCAATTCTATATGGATTCCATAATGAAACGCATTTTTAATGGTCTGTTTAACTGTTTCCAAATTCCCATTACAATATTTAACATAGAATTCATTACGAATTGATTTCAAATCTATGTTCATAGCCCGGATATTAGGCATTAATTCCTTTAAGGGTGCAGGATTGATGTAACCATTTGTGACCATTACGATATCTGTATCTTTTGCTATCTTTGCAAAGTCATAAATATACTCGTACCAGGTAAAAGGTTCTGTATAGGTAAATGCTACCTGTTTATAGTTTTGATACGAATGTTCCAGAACTAAGCTATATAACTGTTCAGGACTTATATATCCAGTCGGACAGGAAATCTGGCTGCTATCATAATTCTGGCAGTAAAAACAGCTAAAATTGCAGGAATTAGGACCTAAAGATACAATCTGAGAACCTGGACGGAAATGATATAAAGGTTTTTTCTCAATCGGATCAAGACTAATTCCCATTGTCCTCCCATAATTTATAGCAATCAATTTTCCTTCTATATTCTTACGTCCTCTGCAGATGCCAGTCTCCCCCACTTTCAAAAGACAACAATGCGGACAAAGCAAGCATCTAACTTGCTGATTATCAAGCTTTTCATAGAACATTGCTTCTCTTTTTAGGTTTTTATCCATTGTTCCAAACCCCTTAGATGATTTTCCAGAGCATTTTTATTCCGTTCTATACAGATTCTGGCATTTTCACCCATTTCTTTTCTTTTTTCTGGATTTTGATATAGATATATTACATCTCTTTTTAAGTTTTGCGAATCCGAAATCAATATAGCATTGAAGGATAAAAGCTCTTGTACAGAACCAGCACAGGAACTATGATATGGACCCATTATAATTGGTTTTCCATAAAAAGCCGGTTCCAGGGGATTATGCCCCCCAAAATCAACAAAAGAACCTCCCACAATGGATAAATCGCAAATAGCATAAAACTCATTTAAATGTCCTATCGTGTCAATTAACAAGACATCTGCTGCTTCACTAACATTTTCTTGAAGTTCAGAAAAGATTGCTGCCTCTGGGAAAAGAGCTCTAACTTCTCCAATTCTTTGTGTATGGCGAATAGCAATTATCAGTTTTAATTCTGGTATGCTAAGCTTCAGTTCTGGTAATATACTTTTTAATAAATCTTCTTCTCCTGGTCTGCTGCTTCCAAAACAGATAATAAAATCTTCTGAATTATATCCATATTTTTTTCTGAGTTCAAGTTCATTATATTGCGGCAATTGTAGGGCAAATTTCAGGTTTCCTGCATAAAGCACAGGGACAGTAAACAAATTCTTGAATCTAACCGCATCTGCTTCCGTTTGGGTCATAATAACTTTAATTGGTTCTTCCAGAAAATGGAGAAAACTCTTCAAATGCTTAAAACGATTAACAGATTTTTCTGATAAACGAGCATTAACAAAGGCAACTTTTATTCCCTGTCGTTTAGCCTGATAAAGAAGATTGGGCCAAATTTCTGTTTCCACAATGATAATAATTTGGGGATTAATAGATTGCAATTGCTTTTTCCTTAACCACGGAAGGTCCAGAACCGATAAATAAGCATGAATATTC
>MWCN01000117.1 GCA_002070045.1 Candidatus Cloacimonetes bacterium ADurb.Bin211 | reverse complement strand
AGGAGCAAAACGGTCGGGACGCAGGTCACTGGGAACATATTCTACATCAATTGGTATAGTGGGTCTGATTTCGTAATTTAATAGTTTGAAGCCTTCATGTAGTCTTTTTAAATGCACTACCTTCACACTGTGACTACCAATATCAATACCCACAGATTCTTTGAACTTGATTGCTTTAGTTTTTTTCATTGTTCCTCTATATTTTTCATTATATATTTAAAGGTATTCTGGAGGACGTTTTATAACCCAGTTAACAGCTGCAAACGGTGTTTCATCTTTACGATTAACCTGGGGAAAATCAATAGGTGAGGTATGATAAAATCTATTATCGTAATGATAATTTTTTTCATAACCTGTACCCGTACCAGAGGTCCCCGGATAGTTAACATTGTTCAATAGAAAACCAAATACAGGGTCATTATGTTGTACACCTGCAGCTGTAGGTGCACTTGTGGGTCCACAGAAATCAATGGGCTGATTCCATTCATTATTGGATGGCCACTCTTCATCATAATAGCTGCGATGGACGAACCCTCTTCTTCTTTGAGAAACTGAGCCGTAGATATTAATATATCCTCGTTCCAGATAAGGTGTTCTTTCTGGCCACAGAGGATTATACCAGGGATAATCAATTTTCAGATTACGGGGACCATTACAAGTTGCCCATTTATATCTATTACTCTGTGGGAAATGGTAACGATGAAGGTCTATTTTCGTATACAGAATATTATTATATCTATAATCAGGAACTGAAGGGTGAGGATGTTGATATTCAAAGGTAAATACTCCATCCTTATGTGTATTTCCATGTCCATTTCCTAAAGCAGCCATTGCGGCATAAATCCAGATCCCACCATTACCTGTGTCTGATCCGCAGGTATCTTGGTGACGTAAAGTATCAACCGGGCCTCTATAACCGTACTTAATAACAATGGATTTCTCAGAAACCAAACCAACAACATCAGTATTATTATTAGTAGGGTCCGAACCTACAGGAGTATTTTCAAGCAAAATATCATCTAGCAGAAACATTGTATCAGCACATCCCCAGGTCTGATAGGTGGCAAAAGTCCCGCGAATCCAGAGACGATTGTTTACCCAATTAGATCTATTATTCGCAGTACCAGGTGCACCAAATGTCCAAACAGTGTCTCTTACTTGATAAGTATTTGTAAATAAAGGTTCAGTAGCAGTAGGTGGTGGGTAAGGATTATAAACATCTGCGTTTTCTATGTGAGGAGATTGTATATCTCCTCTATAATAAGTAAAAGATGCGCCATCTACTTCTACATAAACTATCACATCGGGACTATAATTATAGGGTCCAACTTTTTGCCCATTTCGTTTAATAAGTGTAGCACTTTCTGGGAAAACAACATAATCATATCCTTCTGAGAGACCTCCGGGGAAAACCTGACTTTCAGAATAACTTCCTGAGTGGGACTGGATTTCACCTGCGGTGGAAACCCAACCATAAAAAATTGGCCAACCACCATTAACACCCCCGTAAGTCTGCTTAATCCAGATATCAGTATTGCTATGAACACGACCATATAACATATCAGGACCGTGAAAATAGACATTAGTTCCATTAGGCGATTCATCAGTATCAGTAAAATACATATATTTAGCAAAAGTCTCAGTTTCTAATGTATAAATTCCATATTTACGAATCATAGAAAATTTAGAATTCATAGCTGCAACTTGTCCGATGCCTGTTTTAGATTTAACCAATGATTCTACTATGGTTTGCTGTCTCTGGTCACCCATAACAACTTCTTCAGAAGTAAGTACATGTCCTTTACTAAGTAGAGATTGAATTTTAAAAGTTTTTTTCAGAGCGGAATTAGTTAATTCAATACTTCGCTCTGAAGTACGCACTGGAATTAATATGGTTCCCAGTTTTTGGGCTATTTTCTGTCCTCTATAGGCTTCACTTCGTAGGAAAAGAGTACTTTGAAAATTCTCAAAATCATATTGAAAAGCCACTACATCGTTCATAGCCATACTGGAGAGAGTAAAACCGGACATTACTGCTATCACGCTTAATAATAAGGCAATAGCAATATTTCCACTGGGATGTTTGAACATATTAAACATAAAACCTCCTCAAAAGAGGACTACTTCTTTTTATTTTTTAGCCATCTTAGTTTTGAACTTAACCATTTCATATCTATCAGCACCTGTTTTAATTCTTGCGTTCAATTCTACTTGAACTACATAGATATTCTGTTCTGGATTAACCTTAGTAAAAAGAAACTTATCTATTATGATATCGTCAAGATCTTCTTCTTTCGGAAAGACATATATAGGAGAAGCAACTTGAACACCATGATGCACATAAGTGCAACGCACAGCGCCCTTATATAAATAAAAATGAGCATTATCAATTTTATATATATCTGAAGCTGATGGAGGTATTATCTTCAATCCAGTAGAAACATTCGTGGTAGTATTAGTTAATTCCAAGGTCATCGCATTAATCACACCAATATATTCAGTATCGGTTCCCGTTCCTACTGGAACACCATTTTTAATAAGATTTAAGCAATTTAAAGCATCTTGTTGTAATTTAGTCCAGGCAGTTAATTCTTTATAAGTTCGGAAGAAAGCTCCAATACCTAACCCAGAAATTAATAACAAAAATACCGATATCGCCATTACCACAATTAATTCTATTAAGGTGACTCCACTTTGCTGTGCTAATATAGATGATTTATGTTTATTCATATTATCTAAATAAAGTAATCTTCTCTCATTCTAATAAACCTTTCTTTCTTCGTGTCGGGATCTATCCAGCGAAGTGTGGCTTCCAGATAGATATAGTTCAATAATTGTTCATTAGAGCTTTCTTGTGCAGTTTTTTGTTCTATAGTCATATATCCAACTAAAATATGTTTTGGATCTCTATCATCTATGATGTATTCCCTATTAACTTGCAATTCAAAAGGTTTATCATGAACATGCCGGTAATATTCCATCTCCAGTTCACCAGTAACTAAAAGTGTTGCAACTCTATCTCTATAATTAATCAATAATTGTTTTTCTGCATAATTTATGCCTATATAGATAGCCAGGACCATAATGACAATAATGACCATTACGGCTAAGACTTCCAATAAGGTCATTCCCTTTTGATCTTGTAATAGTTTTGTAGTAGAAAAAGAATGAGCAGAATTTCTGCTATTCATCACACAAATCCTGCTCCTGTAGCAAATTGTTTAGGATTGTCG
>MWCN01000116.1 GCA_002070045.1 Candidatus Cloacimonetes bacterium ADurb.Bin211 | reverse complement strand
CGCCCAGAGGGATTCGAACCCCCAACCCTCTGATCCGTAGTCAGATGCTCTATCCAATTGAGCCATGGGCGCACCTACTTTTTTCTATGTTTGAAATCTATATTATTCTGTCAAGTATAAATTACTGTTTCAATCTTATTTTTCTTTTCTTTGTTTTTTCCACTTCAAAACCTATTTATCTTTATAATAAATTATTATTATCCCCTGTTAAAATTACATTTTTGATGAGGAGGAAATCCTTTTTCATCCTTTCTTGCCTCACAAGTCATTAAATTAATCATAGGATTAACCTTTATAAAAAACCCTGGTATTACTACCAGGGTTATTCTTTTAGCTAACTTGATATTTATTCTATTTCATCAGAACCGCTTTGCGCTGGAAGCTTTCTTTCCCAGCTTTCATAACGATATAATATATTCCATTGCCGCTAAGATTGCCATTATTATCACTTCCATCCCAGGTGATCCTATGATGTCCCTTATCTTGAGTGCCTAAATCAAAGGTCTTCACTACCTGACCCCGAGTGTTGTATATGTTAATTTTTACTTCAGATTGAGTTTCAAGAGAAAAAGGTATATAGGCTATCGGATTGAAAGGATTAGGATAAACATTATCTAAACTGGTCACTAATGGGATATCACCATTGGAATTTGAGTTTGCCTCATATTTTACTTCTATAGGTCCATTAAATCCCGTTGTTCCATCTAAACCATTATACTGTAACCAGTAATAATAGGTTCCGCTAACATTCAATTCTGTATCTGTATACATATAAGCTTTAGGTTGCGAGGTATTAGAGGCATTTATTAGAGGACTAATTACATTAGCATTACTTAAATTGTTTTCCGTTTCACGAAGCACATAATAACCTATCAAACCAGTCTCAGTCTGGCTTACCCAGTTTAGGTTAACCTTATTCTGATTAGAGATGGTAGCAAAAAAGGAAGTAAGCTCAACAGGAAGTAGCGGTTGATCCTCTTTAAAATCAAACTTAATATTAGGATAGCCTTCAATCAATTCACCTTCGGGAGGTTCATCCGGGTCTATCCCCTTCCCACCTTTGCTATCTTGATAACAAACCAAGCTACGATAAGCTCTATTACGATAAGTGGTGCAATGAAAATAATCATCATCATTACCTATACTTTCACCACTGGCATTTACTGCTATCACTAAATTATCCACATTATTATAGGAAAAGGGTGTATTTAGGGTAATCTCTATCCAACCAGCCGTCGCCGGTAATGTAATATCTCCATTGAATACTTGCGTAAGTTCGTTAATAGGTATCCAATCATTACTACTGGCAAAAGATGAAAGATGGCTTTATTAATCTCACTCTGAAGAAAAATAGTCTGACTGTAACTATTATTATGATATGGCTCAATAGGCAGACTGTAATCGGAGTCCTCAGTACCTATAACTGTCACTACTGGAGGCAAACCTTCTGCGGTCAAAGATATATTATAATTCTCCGAATTAAAAACAACAACTAAGGTTGCTGATAAATTTCCCACCGTAGTTGGTGTTACATAAATAGGAATGGAATAAGATTCACCATTCTCTAAGGATATAGTACCCATACTACCTAAAGAGAACTCACCTGCATTTGTACCGCTGAAATAAACATTATCCACTTCCAGCGTTCCACCGCCTGTATTAAATATAGTCAAATATTTAGGACCATTTAATACATTATGATTATAATGGATTAGGTTTTTAGGACAGCCCAATAAGGTGTGCTTGACATTGAGAAAACAATGAAAAAAAGTACGACCGTGGGAGGTTCAAATGAAAAAACGCAGCACTTACAGTGGCAAGTTCAAGAGCAAAGTTGCTATAGCGGCAATCGAAGGCAGAAAGACAATAGCGGAATTGGCATCGGAATTTTCGTTACATCCGAATCAAATCAGTCAGTGGAAGAACCAATTGTTAGCAAGATCTGAAGAGATTTTTTCCGACAAGCGAAGAAGAGACAAAGAAGATAACGCTCAGCTAATAGAGGAGTTATACAAACAAATTGGCCAGCTAAAAGTAGAATTAGACTGGCTGAAAAAAAAATCTGGTATCATCGGTAAGGGCTAAAGTGCAGCTCATTGAATCAGCGCAAGAGAGTATCAGTATTGTCCGTCAATGTGAATTACTGGGCATCTCTCAGTCTTCCTACTATTACAAACCGCGCATTAATGAGTTTGATTTAGAGCTAATGGCTAAGATTGATGAGATTTATACCAGGAATCCATTTTTCGGTTCCCGTCGGATAATGATTGAACTGAAGAAGTACAATCTGCCTGTTGGTAGAAGGAAAGTTCAAACTCTGATGGACAAAATGGGTATTGAAGCCATTTATCCCAGGCCTAATCTCAGCAAACCTGATTTTGAGCACAGAGTATATCCCTATTTACTCAAAAATCTGAAAATAGAGCGACCGAATCAGGTTTGGTGTTCTGACATAACCTACATCAGGATGACAAATGGCTGGCTTTATCTGGTGGTGGTTATGGATTGGTTCAGCAGATATATTCTTTCCTGGGAATTGTCCAATACTTTGGATACTGCATTTTGTGTAAGCGCACTGCAAGCAGCTTTGGAAATGGGAAAGCCTGAGATATTCAATACAGATCAGGGTTCTCAATTCACCAGCAACTTGTTTACATCAGAACTATTGAACCGCGACATTCGGGTAAGCATGGATGGACGAGGAAGAGCTTTTGATAACATTTTTATTGAGCGGTTCTGGAGAACAGTAAAGTATGAAGAAGTATATATCAAAGAATATCGGACAGTTATCGATGCCTATTCAGGATTGAAAGGATTCATCAAGTTCTACAATGACGAAAGATTACATCAATCATTGGGTTATAAATCCCCTTCAGAAGTGCACCATCAATTCTTTGCTTGACGAAAATGGGATTGGAGTTCTAATGTTTTTGGAAGAAAAAATTGAAGGAAGGAAGGTGCAGTTTTTGCCCTTTCTTCTTTCAAAAAATATGAGAAAATACACCTTAAAGAATACGGGATTTTGTCCTAACAAAGTAATCCACTTCAGATTAACCAACCCAAAATCAATAGTATTAAAATCATAACTTAATATAGGTGGTGCAGGAATCTCTTCTATCACAATATCATCCAGACCTAAATCGGTTTTACCTTTTAGTTTATTAACCATTCCCTTAAATCTAATATAAACTGTAGAATTAATATAATTAGATAGATTAATAACATTCTGATACCAATTCAGGGTATTATTAGCATTGCTATGCGTGTATAAATTATTCCAGTTTATCTGATCCGTAGAAATTTCTATCAATAAAGGATTCGCTACAGTGCTGGTCCCTATCCAGTACCAATAAGTAAGTTGTTTAGGATTAGAACCTAAATTGATAGGTGGAGTAATTAAATAATAAGGATTATAGCTTGGTGAGGTCATAAATCCCTTTAACCAACCATAATAAGAACCACTATGAGCAGAACGAGGTCCATGAGGGGTATTGCCTGATTTAACTGCCCAATGTATTATTGATCCACTCGCTCCTTCCGCTAGTTCCCAATTTAATGGTAATGTCCCGTTATTTTCAAAATCGCCAGCTGTATAAGGAAAGTTTGTAATAGTAGGATCAGTTCTGGTTGTAAAACTACGTACTGTCGCTTTATTCCCTTCACCACCATCGTTGTAAGCTGATACGGTCCAATAATAAGTTGTGTTATAAGATAATTCCTCTGTAAAAGCATAAGAAGTTGAAGCAGTATTAGTGAATAATGGAGGGGGTGAGCTTGTCCCAAAATAGATTTTATAACCTGCTGGTGTTCCTCCAGAAGAAGGTGCATTCCAGATTAAGGTTGGTTTTATATTTACATTGTTTGCATTATCATCAGGAGAAATTAAGGTTGGTGTGCCAGGAGCCTGCATAATAGTCCTAAAACTGAAAGCGGTAGCTTTTTCACCCTCTGCTGCCGCTGTATATGCTGAAACAGACCAATAATAAGTAGTGTCATAAAGAAGAGGAGAACTAAGTGTATAGGAAGTCTGGGTAACATTAGCAATTTGTGTGGTAGGAGGATTATTCTGGTCGCAAAAAACTTTATACCCTGAAGGGCTTACACCACTTTGGGGACTCCAACTAAAAGTAGGAGTAATGCTAACTCTGGTGCTATTATTAGCAGGTGAAACTAAATTTGGTGGTTCTGGAACTTTCTCTGGTCCAAACACACAATCAATAATATAAGATGCAGAACCAGGAGCTGTCCTAATACCTAAATAATAATTGTTATTAGCTAATGAACTTAGGGGAATAGAAAAGTATTGAAAAACTCTTTTATAATAAAAATACTGATTACTCCCTAATTGTTGCCAATTAGTTTTATCAGCCGAATATACAATCTGTATATAACTTGTACTAGAACAAAGCCCCCAAAAATTTAGATAACTATCTGAATTTATTTTTAATTTGGGAGTAACTAATAGGTATTGATTATTGTCATTAACATTTTTTAGTGCTACATATCCCCCTTCAATTCTTTCAGTTTTGGTATTTTGTGTCCATCCACCAGGATTATCCCATCCTGCAGGTGGAAAACCATAAGATTCAAATCCTTCAGCTAATTGAGTGGAAGTCGGCGTTTTAAAACTCCTTATTGGACAATTGCTTGCAGAACCTGATACGTTTTGGGGGACAATCTTCCAATAATAAGTTGTACCTGCGGTTAATCCAGATAGAGAATAAGTCATTGATTGCTGTCCAGTTACAACTTTAGGTGGATTGGAAGAAGTTCCAAAGTATACATCAAACTTATTGGGAAAACCACCACCACATCCCCAGGTAAGAGAGTCACCTACTGTAAATGCATATCCATTATTGGCAGGATAAACATAATTAGCTGGATTAGGAGCAGAATTTACAACAGCAAATCGTATGTTTGGACGATATGAAGTTCTAGATCCGTATGAATTAGAAAGAACAGATGATCCGTTCTTATATACGCAACAATTACTCGCAGAGGTGTAACAAAAATAGGGATAACCATAATACCAGCTTCCATCATCACATTTAGATAATATTTCAATACTGCTATTGTTATCCCAATAAAATGGAGTAGAAAATCCTATTTCTATCCAAGCTAATCCTAAACTATTAAATACTAGATTTCCAGAAAAAACTTGAGTAGATGGGGACGAAGGAAATTGAACACCATTATCATCATTAGATGAGGTGTATGAAGTAATACTTTTTGACATTATTTACTATATAATCTACAGGTCTTCCTCCTATTGTAGCATCTTCTCCTATTTGAAATGCTATACCGTGAATATTACCTCCATAAAATCCAGCATTATTAAGCTCAGCTTTAGTATACAGCATCTTGCACCAGCTATAATTCGAACTTGGAGAGAATGGTGCAACTGTAGTTGTTTGTGTTCCAGAACCAATAGTATAAATATTATTAGCTATAATCAGTCCACAGACCATCACTAAATAGCAGATTAATATTATTTATTTCATTTAAACACCTTCTTTTTTTTGACTCTTATATTAAAGACCATAATTAAATTATAATATAAATTTCACCCTTTTTTTTGATTTATTATTTGTCAAGAAAAAATAGAGATTTTTTAGTAATTTAATTATTTAAAATATATAACGTGTTAAAATCAGTAACTTAATTCTAATAAA
>MWCN01000115.1 GCA_002070045.1 Candidatus Cloacimonetes bacterium ADurb.Bin211 | reverse complement strand
TTTAGAGAACATTTTGAAACTAAAGCTAAAAAAGGAACTTTTCTTGGTCTACCCATTATTCGTGGTTTTGTCTCTTTAATAGAAATGCTAATAATAGGAATGAAGACCTTAACTCTTTCAGCAAATAGGGCAGAGCTGGACCTGAAAGAAAATGACCCTAATCCAGCTAAAACTGCTAAAGAAAAATCAAAGTCTTCTCAGCAACTGGAAAATATTTTCAGTTATGTGGTTGCTTTTGCTCTTGCTTTTCTCTTATTTGGATGGCTTCCTTACTGGCTTGCAGATGTGATAGGCCTTTCCCGACAGAATTTCTTCTTCAATCTTTTTGCCGGTGTAATTAGAGCGGTATTCTTTATTATATATATCTGGCTAATAAGCAAAATGAAAGATATCCATCGCATCTTTCAATATCATGGTGCAGAACATAAAAATGTTAATGCCTATGAAAAGGGGATTCCTCTGGAAATTCCGCAGATTCAGAACAATTCAACCATTCATCCTCGTTGTGGAACCAGTTTTATTTTCTTTGTCTTGCTTCTTTCCATAATAATCTTTTCCCTTGCGGATACTCTGGTATCTGCTTTTATTATTCAGGGCAAAATTCCTTTAGCTATAAGATTGGCTTATCATATAGTTATTCTATTGCCTTTGGTTGGGGGGGTAAGCTACGAAATCTTGAAGTTCAGTGGGAAAAATATAAATCATCCACTGGTAAAGATTTTAACTGTTCCAGGAATGGCTTTACAGAAGATTACCACTCAGCCTCCAGATGATTCTATGATTGAAGTAGGTTTGGTCGCAATGAAAGCAGCTCTGGGGATGGACCTTGATGAGCACAATGTTCATATAATTCAAGATGTTACCTGAAGAAAAACTCAATAATTATAGAAAAGAACTGGAAGAACTGCAAAAAACTCTCTCAGATTCTACTATCCTAAATGATACTAATCGCTATAAAGCCTTAAGTAGAAAGTATAAGGAGTTGGAAGAGATTTGCTCGGAATGGGATAATTATCAAAAACTGGAAAAACAGCTTGAAGATACGAACAATCTATTGCAAACAGAATCTGACCCGGAACTGGAAGCTCTGGCTAAACAGGAATTGGAAGAACTAAAAGATAAACTTCAAGCAAGTGAAGAAAAAATTAGAGAATTGCTGATTCCTTCTGACCCCAATGACCATAAAAATGCCATTGTAGAGATAAGAGCTGGAACTGGCGGTGAAGAAGCTGCTCTTTTTGCGGCTGACCTCTTCAGGATGTATAGCTATTACGCAGAAAAAAAGGGCTGGAAAATCCAGATTCTGAATGCCAACGAGACAGAATTAGGTGGCTATAAAGAGATTGTCTTTCTACTTACAGGAGATGATGTATATGGTCATATGCGATTTGAAAGCGGTGTTCATAGAGTTCAACGCATACCTGTAACTGAATCCAATGGTAGAATCCATACCTCAGCAGTTACGGTAGCAGTTTTACCTGAAGCAGAAGATATAGATATTAATATAGATGAGAAAGATATACGGATAGATGTGTATAGAAGCACTGGGCATGGTGGTCAAAGTGTAAACACTACTGACTCCGCTGTCAGGATAACCCATATTCCTACTGGAATAGTAGTTACTTGTCAGGATGAGAAATCCCAGATAAAAAATAAAGCTAAGGCAATGAAAGTGCTAAGGTCAAGACTTTTGGATGCAGAAATCAGCCGTCAGGAAAAAGAAATTGCTCGTTCTCGTAAAGCTCAAGTAGGAACAGGAGACCGTTCTGCCAAGATTCGCACCTATAACTTTCCTCAATCCAGGGTTACTGACCATAGAATTAACTTGACAAGCTACGACCTGGAATCTTTTATGAATGGCGAGATTGATGATTTTATTCAAGCTTTAAGATTAGCCTGGCGGAATGAAAAAGTGAAAGAATAAATGACTGCTTTACAAATCATACTCTGGTGCCTGATTTTTCTTGCCCTGATGTTACTGTCTTTTCTTTTTTCCGGTTTTGAAAATGGAGTAATTTCCATTAATCAGCTGGAACTGGAAAGCAAGGCAAAAAAAGATAAATCAGCAGCTAAACTTTTAGCTACGGTGAGACAACCGGATAAGGTTTTAGGGACCACGCTGATAGGTAATAATATAGTAAATATTCTAATCGCCTCTCTTGCAACCTATATAGCCAATAGATACATAACCAGTTTTGATTCACGATATACTTCCCTCATAGTAGGAGCTTTAGTTCTTATATTTTGCGAAGTAGCTCCTAAGACCCTTTTTAGAGATTATTCAGATGTATTAGTTCCAGCAGTAGCTCCCTTTATACGAGGTGTATACTTCCTTTTAAAACCGTTAGTTGCCTGCGTCTCCTGGATGAATACTCATCTCAGAAAAATGCTTAAAATTACAGAAGGTAATAGTTTTAATTATCTTACCAAAGATGATTTAACCTATTTGCTTTCTGTGACTGAAGCTGATGCCTCTGAAGAACCTCAGATAGAAATGATTGAAGATGCCCTGGATTTTACTGAACAGGTAGCTAAA
>MWCN01000114.1 GCA_002070045.1 Candidatus Cloacimonetes bacterium ADurb.Bin211 | reverse complement strand
CTGCACCGTTATCAATTTTCCGCTGGGTGCAAGTTATATCTATGCTGTTGCTGCAGAAGCTCTTGCTGTCATTAATACCGGTATTGAAGAACTGGATATGGTGCAAAACCTGAGTGCAGTTAAGAGCGGTCATCCTCTTCATTCCTATCAAATGGTTAAAAACATAGCTGAGATGGCTCATTCCAATGATGTCCTGCTCAAAGTTATTCTGGAGACCTGTTACCTTTCCAGGGAAGAAATTATCACCTGTGCTCTTTATGCTAAAAAAGCAGGAGCAGATTTCGTTAAGACCTCCACCGGATTTGGAACAGCTGGAGCAACCGTGGAGAATGTTCGGCTTTTAAGAGAGATTGTGGGACCCAAGATGGGAGTTAAGGCTGCAGGTGGAATCCGCACCAGAGAACAAGCTCTGGCAATGTTGGATGCAGGTGCTAATCGTATAGGTGCAAGCAATGTGAAAGCACTGCTCTAAATAGGATTACAATGCAAGTCAATCTCGCTGGCTATAATATTGATAGCTCTTTAATTAGTAAGCTGCAAACCGAAACTGCTACTCCAGAAGTAATATCTGCTGCTTATGCACGTATTTCCAGAAGTGAAAAATCCATCACTGAACTTAGAGAACAGGCATTAAAAGAACTGGAAAAAGCACGTCGCTCTAATCAGAAAATTATTTTTGAATTGGGGCATTCATCTGTTGCTGAACACTCTGTCTTTAATTTTGACCTCATTGGTATTTCTCGTTTACTTACCGAATTAGTGGAAACTCTCCGATTTGCTTCTTTCACAGAAAAATCCCAGCGTTATGTGGCTTTCTCTGATGACTTTGTTATTCCTCAAGAGCTGGAAAATACTTTTCTTAAACCTCTTCGTGATGAATATATTCAAACTATGCAGGCTCTTTTTGATGAATATAAAGAAAGCTTGCAAGCTATACTTAAATATTATAAGGATAATCAACCTGAACTAAAAAAATCAGAAATTGAAGGGAAAGCTAAAGAAGATGCGCGTTATATCTTACCTCTTGCTACCAAAACTCAACTGGGAATGACCATTAATGCACGAAGTCTGGAGAATCTGCTTAGAAGATTAATTACTTCTCCGTTAGCGGAAGCTCATGAACTTTACCATCTCTTGCTTCAATCTGTTAGAGAACTATGTCCTTCACTCATTCGTTATATAGAAAAAGAAGATTTTACCGGTTCCTTTGATGCCTCCAGGCTTAAAACTGACATTACTGCAATACCCTTTGCGGATTCACCAGTTCATATACTGGAATTTACAGCAGAGGCAGATGATAAAATCTTAGCTGCTCTGCTCTTTGAACAATGTACAAATTCTTTTTCCTCCTGTCTGGATACTATTATAAAATTGGATAACTCCACCAAAAAACAGTTATGGGATGAAGTTTTTGAAAATATCCAGCCCTGGAGTAAAATGCCACGTGCCTTTGAACTTGCAACATACACTTTTGAACTTTCTATGTCTGAATGTTGCTGGTCTCAATTTAAAAGGCATAGAGTAGGAACTATTATTAAACAAAAAGCATATTTACCAAATAATTACATCTTTCCTCCGATTATCTATACTCTTAAAAGAGACGGAAAATGGCTAAATCTTTTAAAAGCTACAAATTTATTGAAACAGAAATTGGCAAAAGTATCTCCTGAACTGATGCCATATGCACGTATTAATGCAGAGAAAGTAAAGATTCTGGCAAATATGAATCTTCGTGAACTATATCATCTTATCCGACTTCGTGCTGATATTAATGCCCAATGGGAAATCCGTAATATTACTTGTATACTGGCTGAATCCATTCGTCCTCTTGCTCCTTATGCAACCTCTTATCTATGCGGGAAAAGTGAATTGGAGAGCTTACTTCTAACTTCGGGAAAGGGATTGACAAAAACTTAATCAATATAATAAATGAAAACATTATGCTGCGTCCCTGTAGCTCAGCTGGATAGAGTGGCACCCTCCGAAGGTGAAGGTCAGGCGTTCGAATCGCCTCAGGGACGCCATTTATCCATATATGCCATCTGAAGTAATCCTTACTATAGAAAATCTGTCACTGCAGTTGGGTAGCAAAGTAATATTCTCCCAACTTAATCTTGGTGTCCATAGTGGTGATAAAATTGGCATAGTAGGGATTAATGGTTCTGGAAAATCTACTCTTCTAAGATTAATAGCTGGAAATCTTGAACCTACTACAGGAACGATTGTAAAAAGGCGAGATTTAACTCTCGGATGGCTTCCCCAGAATCAGCCTCTGCCTTCAGAAGAGACCATCCTTCAATATGTTGTAAATCAGAATTTAACTAAAAGCTCTGCAACAGAAGAGCATCGCTTTAAAGCTATGCTTTCCTTACTGAATCTTTCCGATTGGGGAAAACCTCTTAATTTGCTTTCGGGTGGAGAAAGGAGAAAAGCTGGTCTGGCTAAAGTTTTAGCCAGTGAACCTGACCTTATCTTGCTGGATGAACCTACCAATCATCTGGATCTGGACACTATTGAATGGCTGGAGGATTATCTTACTAATTCTAAAAAGACACTCATCTTTGTTTCCCATGACCGCTATTTTCTGGATGCTATCTGCAATCGTATTCTTGAGATAGAACACAGCCATTGCTATTTGACCGAGGGCAATTATTCGGATTATGTGGAGCAAAAACTTATCCGTTTAACTGATCAAAAAAGGAAAGAAATCCGCCGTCAGGCACAATTAAAAAAGGAGCTGGATTGGCTTAAAAAAGGTGCTAAAGCTCGAACCTCTAAACCTAAAGACCATATTAATAGAGTCCAAAAACTCATCTCTCAATCCTATCTAATATCAAATCCGGAACTTAAAATCTCTTTTCCGAGGGAGCGTCAGGGGAAAACTATCCTGGAACTTCATAACATCAGCAAAAGTTTTGAAGGACAGATCTTATTTCAAAATTTGGAGCATATCTTTCAAGCTAATGAAAAAATCGGTATTATTGGTCCTAATGGCTGCGGTAAAACCACTTTGCTAAAAATTATAGCAGGAGAAATAGAACCAGATTCAGGAACTGTCAAAATTGGTGTCAATACTCGTTTTTCCTTTTTCCGCCAGGAGGATGAAAGCTATAATCCTGAACTATCCGTTTTTGAGTACTTAACTCAATATTCTGAAGTGATTCAGACCAAGTCAGGATGGAAATTGACTGCCAAAGAGATGCTTAAAAATTTTCTCTTTGATGAAAAAATGCAACAACAAAAACTATCTTCTCTTTCCGGAGGAGAACTGCGTCGTCTCTTTCTCCTCAAATCACTTATGTTTGGTGCCAATTTTATTATTCTGGATGAACCTACTAATGACCTGGATATTCAAACCCTGGAAATTTTAGAAGATTATCTGGATAATTTTAATGGCTGTCTTCTGGTTGTCTCTCATGACCGTTTCTTCCTTGATCGCTGTGTGGAGCAACTCTTTGTCTTTGAAAAAGATGGCATCAGGAAATTCCCCGGAAATTATTCGGACTACTTATTAGTACGGGATTATCAAAAGGAAGAAAAGGAAAATAAAAAACCTTCAATTAATATTACTTCTAAATCTCAGCATCTGTCTAAAGGTCTAAGTTATAAAGAACAGCGAGAATTGGAATTGCTTACTCAGGAGATTGAAAATCTGGAAGTTCAGATTAAAAATCTAGAAGATTCTCTAAACTCTTCTCCAGCTCTCACTCATCTTGATTACCTTCGTATAAGTAAGGAACTGGAAAATTTGAATAAGCTCTATCAACAAAAACTCCAGCGTTGGTTTGAATTATCCGAAAAATAAGAGGCTTGCGGGATGTCCTTTCCACTTAAAGCTGTCGTTTGGCGATGAGAGATCTTTGTCTCACAAACCGAGAAGCTAATCTTTCTTTTAAAGGATAGCTATAACAATAAAAATAAGATACTGCTCACAATAATACTTCTCTTTCCTATTACTTTAAAATAAAAAGCTCATTAGGAACTTCCTAGACGGCTGGCTTTATATAATAAAATATCAGGATCTTAGCCTCTTAAGAAATCAAGTATCTCATCAATATATTTGAAATTTTGATATATTGGACTAAATATTTTAAATAAAACTTGACAGAGAATACAGATAAATTCATAATACTTTAGAGAATTTTGAAGATAAAAGCTTTGTGTTTGAGAAAACATTTATGCTTCTATAAAGGAAAGGTGTGGTTATGTATAAAACAGTTAGATGGGGAAAACCATCTATCTTAAATTTCTGGTTTTAGTTTAGAGCATCCTCCCATTTCAATCAGTTATAGAACCTCTATTTTCCTCGTTCTTTTGTTATCTCGTCATAGTTTTTATCCAGCCTATATAAAAGATAGTTACGATAGTGATACATATAGTACCTGTATAACCTTGAGTTATTTATTAACTTAAAAAAACAAAGGGAGATTTTAAATGAAGAAATCACTCTTAGTTATTTGCCTATTAGTTTTTATGAGTTTTAGTTTTGCTACGATAGAAGAATATTATACTTTTACTCAAACCAGCGGAACCTACAATCCCTTTAACCCTGATGAAGGAAATGTTCTCCCGGAATTATCAGCTAACAATGCTCTTTCTTCTCCTATTTCTATTGGCTTTATCTTTCCTTATGGCGCAAATTTATATACTGAGGTCAAAATCAGCTCCAATGGCTGGATTGGGTTAGATGCTCAACAGACAAATAGTTATCCTAATAATAACCTCAGTTCCACCTTCGCCTGTCCTAATCTCGCACCTCTCTGGGATGATTGTAATCTGGATTCAGGATCTTGCTACTATCTACTTACTGGAACTGCTCCTCATCGTGTTTTTATCGTTCAATACACTAATTTAAAATGGAATTATTCTGCCAGTTCTTTTTTTAATTTACAGGTGAGATTATATGAAACTGGTAAGATTGAGTTTATTTATGGATTTGCTACTGGAGCTCCAAACTCTCCTTCCGCTTCTATTGGTATCAATATGGTTCCTGGAGATTCTGGATGGTTTTATAGTGTCACTCCCGGGAATCCTGCTACGGTTTCAACCAATACTTCAAATAATCAAATCTCTATCTGGCCCGGCGAAGATACTGTTTATGAATTCAACCCCATTATCCCATTTTCCAATGATTTAGCTGCAATTTCTATCTCGGGAAATAATATTCTTACAATAGGGGAGAGTTCAGATTACCAGATATTAATCAGAAATAATGGCAGCAATAATCAAAACAATTATCAGATAAAACTTATACTGGATGAAGAGGAGGTTGCTTTTATAGACGGCAACCCTATTCAGGCAGGAGAATTTCAGACCTATACTCTTTCCTGGATTCCTTCTTTAAATTATGCAGGTCCTTGCAATCTATCTGGAAAAGCAGTTTTAACTGAAGATGAGAATCCTGCTAATGATAGAACTACTCCCCTACTGATTACTATTCATCCTGCTGAGGTTCAACCAGTAACCATTGGCTCTGGAAATGAGTTAGCCAGAGTACCGATAGATTTTTCTCTAAATAATTCTCTTTATGAATGCCTTTATTATCCTGAAGAGCTTGGCTTTTCCAGCGGAATTATCTACTCTATAAATTTTTATAGTGATTTTGCTGTTTCTCCTGCTAATAGTATGACCAGGATATGGTTGGGTACTACAGATTTATCCAATCTCAGTTTAGACTGTATTCCTGCCAATCAATTAACGCTGGTCTTTGAAGGTAATATTAATTATCCTGCCGGGGTCAATACTATTTCCATTCCTTTACAAACCCCTTACTTGCATTATCCTGGTAATCTAGTGATGATGGTACAAAGACCCTGGGACAATCAATTTTATTCTGTGGATAATAATTTTTATGCACAAACTATAGGTTCAAATAGGGCTCGTAAAACTAACATTAGTTATCATTCTTTCAACCCTTTTAGTCCTCCACCTTCTACTGTTTCTGGCCAATTCCCTAAAACCACCTTAGCTACTTTGTTACCAGCTCAGGAGATGGTTCCCTATTCCAATACAAACAAAATTGGGCTGGAAACACAAACA
>MWCN01000113.1 GCA_002070045.1 Candidatus Cloacimonetes bacterium ADurb.Bin211 | reverse complement strand
TCCTTTACTCAATGATCTGAGTTGTTTGAGTATTAATGGCAACCCTGCTCCATCTATTGGCTTAAATTATTGTTATAACATAACCATAAAAAATAATGGAATAGAAACTCAAAATAATTATGTAGTCAGATTAATGACTACTGATGGAACAGAACTTGGTTCTGTAATGGGATCAACTATCGCGCCGCAACAGATATTAGAATTTGATATACCCTGGATTCCAAACTTTGAAGGCTCTGCTTCTATCTATGGAGAAGTAATCTTGGCAGGAGATGAAATTGAGAGCAATAATAAATCTCTTCCCCTGAAGATTAGAGTCTATCCTGTTGGCGTTATCTATAATTACATTACTATTGGTGAAGGTAATTTGTGGGATAGAATGCCTATGGATTTTTACTATAAGAACTCTCTTTTTGAAACTGTATATCTTGCTTCTGAACTTAATTCAAGCGGTCTATTAACTGACATTCAATTCTATAATTATTTTTATATAGATTCTTCTCTTGAACCAACCAAAATATGGATGGGAGAAACTACTCAAAATGACCTTTCTCAAGGTTGGATTCCATCTACTGACCTGACTTTAGTTTTTGACGGAATGGTAGATTATCCTGCCTATAATAATGATATTTTAATCCATCTGGATACCCCTTATCAATATAATGGAAATAATCTGGTAGTAATGTTCAAGCGCCCCTGGGATACATCTTATTCACATAGTAATGGATTGTTTCGTAATCAAATAGGAAACATATCAAATCGCACGCGCAATGTCTATAGTGACATTGTAGATTACGATCCCGCCAATCCTCCTGCTAATACTATACCACAGGCTATTTTTCCTATGACTACTTTTATGTTTAAGCACACTGATCCCTTTGGTGAACCTGTCATTCTGTCTTCCAGTATGAATGTTGCCTGTGCTGTAACTATTGATAGTTTGTTTGCCTCTTCTGGAAGTATTCTCGCTGCTTATGTTGATATGAATGGAGTTCCTCAGCTGAGAGGTAAACAAACCATTCAGTTAAGTGAAAATCTTGCCAGTTGTATAATTCAGATTTATACTGAAAACGATGGTGAAATAGTTCGTTTCCGAATCTGGGACCAAAATAATAGTCAGATTTATCTTTCTTCCAATACGCTCAGCACTATAGTTAATGCAACTATTGGTTCTATACCTGATAATCCTTTTATGATTTATGGATTTAGCCCTCAAACTCAATCCTTTTCATTAGCAGGAGGTTGGAATCTTATTTCTTTGAATATTGCTCCCCCGGATCATTGTATAAATTCCATAATATCTGCTATATCCAATCAGATTCTGCAAATTAAAGGAACAGAAGGAATCTATATTTCAAACAACCCCTTTTCTACTTTAGCTACTTTCACGGATGGAAGAGCCTATAATATTCTGATGTCTAGTCCAGCTAACTGGTCAGTAAGTGGAACGCCCATTCCTGTTTCTACACCCATACTCTTATCTGATGGTTGGAATCTTGCTGCTTATTTTCCTACTACAGCATTATCTGTCACAGAGGCAATGAGTTCTATTTCCGAATGGCTTTTGCAGGTGAAAGGTACAGATGGAGTCTATATTCCTGGTAATCCTTATTCTACCTTGACTACTATGTATCCAGGTAAGGGTTACTGGATAAAGATTAACGGTGCACATACTCTGATTTATCCAGAACCAGCCAGAACCAGAGATAGTTCTTTATCACCGGTTACTCAGAATAAGGATAAAGACGAAGAGCAGGTGAAGATATTATCCAATAGTTTAACCCTTTTGGCGAGATGCAATGCTGCTAACGAGGGAGATTATCTTTTAGCCAGAGTGGAAGGAGAATTGAGAGGTAAAGAGAGATTCATATTTCCAGAGGGATTTCTTGCAGTTCTAATGCAAATCTATACAGAAATGCCAGGAGAAGTGATAAGCTTTAGTCTCTTAAAGCCAGATGGCAGAGAGATAGTTTTAGCTACCACTCTGATAAGTGAACCAGGTGCTATTTTAGGTGATTATCCAGAGTTTCTAGAACTGGAAGCTACTTCAATGGATGACCAAGTTATGATGAACACTCAGTTAAAGGGTTGTTATCCCAATCCCTTTAATCCTAATACTACCATCTGCTTTAATATAGGAGCAGAGGAAACGAGGGTTCATATAGATATCTATAATTTAAAAGGTCAGAAAGTTCGTCATCTAACCAGTGATAATTTCAGCAGAGGTGAGCATAAACTTCTCTGGGATGGCAAAGATGACTATGGCAGGAAAGTTGCTTCTGGCATCTATTTTGCTGAGATGAGAACTCCTACCTACAAGAAACATATTAAAATGTTAATGACTAAATGAGGATTTTAAGGAGGAAAAATGAATTCCAGGATTTTAGTCCTATTACTAGGTATTATAACATTAGCTACTTTGTTACCAGCTCAGGAGATGGTTCCCTATTCCAATACAAACAAAATTGGGCTGGAAACACAAACAAAAGTTTATTCCTCAAGTAGAATTGCTCCAGAGTATGCTTTTACCAGAACACCAATTCCCCTAATGACCTCTTATTATGACTATATGATTGGGAGCTATAGAGGATTACCCTTACAAGTTATCCCTGATAATGCAGGGGGAGGCTATTTTATGACTTATCATGGGCGTAGGATGCCAAGTGGTATACGTCGTGTTTTTTATTCCTATATTAATTCACAAGGTAACATTGTGGATAATAACGAAATTAGTACAGAATCAACTAATGAAGGCTATTCCACTTTGGCAGTTGATCCTGTTTCCGGTAAACCATTATATGCCTGGCATGGTAATTATGATGCAGATACTCAGTATGAAATAAAGTGTGCTGCAGACGCTTTTCTATCGGGTTTATCTGGCTTATTTACTTATCAAATGATAATCAATAATCCAACAACTATTACGGCTCCAGATGGAATTGTTACCACTGATAACGATTTTAATTGGCCTACTGCAGTAATTGGTCCTTCACCCATCCCAGGTAAAAGAAGAATCTATGTCGTTACTACAAATTCTGTTTCTCATTCTTCATATCCTGTAGAAAATCCCTATATTGCTTACGCTGATTTCAATGAAGCAGATATTGAGAACAGCAATAACTTCGTCTGGAACTACACTTCCATTCCGGAACAAAATCAATGGAATGTGGATATAACCTGGCGAAGACCTTTTTATGACATCACTTGTGATAATGCCGGAAACCTCTATTATGCTGGCTATCATACAGCTTATGAAAGTGATGGATTTACCCCTATTAATGAACCTGATCTGGATGTGTTTATCTGTCCTAATTATGGGCAGGGCACCTGGAGAAGAGTTAGCTGTTCCAGTCATCTGAATATGTGGAATCCTCCAACTTCACCTACTGATAACACAGGATATTTTGTTTCTCCCGTTACCGG
>MWCN01000112.1 GCA_002070045.1 Candidatus Cloacimonetes bacterium ADurb.Bin211 | reverse complement strand
ACAGCTCCTAAACCAAATTGTTTAGCTTTTTCTATAGCAGTTTGCATAGCTTTAAAGCTAATAACCTGTCCCATACCATTATTGCCATCCCATAAAGCGGTAGCAGCTTTGTCTTTTATAACCTCAATTCTGGTAACTGGTTCCTGTATTCCTGCTTTTATTCGGTCATAATACATTTTCAAACGACCTATACCGTGTGATTCAATTCCGCGTAGATCACTTGAAATCAGAACATCAGTGCATATCTTAGCATCTTCTTCAGGAACACCTGAGCGTTGAAAAACATCAAGCATAAAGTTTTCCAAAGTTTCTACTGGTAATCTGTCCATAATTTAGCCTCCCGATATTTACTTTTTAGGTAATACTACTGCCTTTAGTGGTGGAAAACCATTAAAATTTACCGAAGAATAGGTCTGAGTGTAAGCTCCGGTAGTAAAGATATATACTTTATCTCCAGGTTGAGTGGTATCAGGCATCTTATATTTGTAGTATTCATACATAATATCCATACTATCACAGGTTGGACCTGCCAGAATTACTTCATCTGCCAGACCTTCTCTTTCAAAGTAGATAGGGAATTTGATAGATTCTTCAATGGTTTCAATTAATCCGTTAAATTTTCCTACATCCAGATATACCCATTTATAAAGATTATTCTTAGCTTTAGTAGCTATATTAACCACTTCTGTAACAATAATTCCTGCATCTCCTACCAGAGACCTTCCAGGTTCCATTACCAGCTGAGGCGGATGGTCTCCAAAATCTTCATATATAAAGCGTTGAATTTCTTTGCTATATTCCTGGAAAGAGAAAGTCGGATCAACATAATTAGCAGGATAGCCGCCTCCCAGATTTATCATTTTCAGTTCTATACCCTCTTCCAGAGCAGCATCAAAGATATATTTACAACGGGCTATAGCATCATCCCATTGTCCTATATCTCTTTGTTGTGAACCGACATGAAAAGAAACTCCCCAGGGCTCCAATCCGAGTTCAACTGCTTGTAGAATTAGGCTATAAATCACATCGGGATGAGCTCCAAATTTACGAGAAAGAGGCCAGTCAGCACCACTTCCTTCAGTTAAAAGTCTAAAATAGACACTGGAACCTGGCGCATTTTCAGCTATTTTTTTCAAATCATTCTCACTATCAGTAACAAAAATCCTTACACCTTGTTCATAAAAGAAATGGATATCTTTCGCTTTCTTGATGGTATTACCATAGCTTATGCGGTCAGGTGAGATTCCTAAATTCAAAAGATGCCTCAATTCATAAGAAGAAGCCACATCAAATTTTGCTCCAAGCCTATCCAGTAAACGGATAATCTCATTCATCGGATTTGCTTTCACAGCATAATAAATCTGCAGATTGGGGAAGCTATCTTTCAATTCATTATATTTCGCTTCTACTATATCCAGGTCAATAATGAGTACTGGAGTTTCCAGAGTTTGAGCATATTCTTTAAACCGCTCAAATCTTTCCGCTTCCATATATCTTTTTAAATTAAAGGAATAAGGTTCTTTATACATCAAAGTATCCTTTAGCTAGTTTTAATATATCAAATAATCTTAGAAACAATAATATGTCAATTATTCCTCTCAATCTCCTTTAAAAATCCCTCTATTACTTATTTTTTTAGAAATTGGAGGGTCGGAGCTCTTGACGAGTCAGGTATTGACGGAATTTAGGAGCAAAGATGCTACCGGGATTGGATTTTAAGAAATCTCTTGCCATTCTTTGCATCTTTTCTCCATCTTCAGTTAGACTTAATTTTAGCAATTCTGCATATTCGGCACAGATAGGGTCTTGCCAGTTATGTTCCAGGATAGTGTTAGCTTTCTCTTTCTGATTTAATAAAATAGCCCATTCCGAAGCTAAAGTGAGTATTTCCTCATCCTGAGTATTTTCAAAAATGGCTAATAAAGTATCCACACAAACAGGATCCTGCAACATCATAAGACGAGTAGCAGTCAAAAATCGTTTTTGCTGAGTCTTATCCAGACCAAGAACAAACATCATTTGATATATAGCATCGTTCACATAAGGACTTTGAGGAAAGTGAATAATAAAATCATTCATCAGACTGTCCGCTATATCTACATTTCCTTGAAGCATTTCCAGACTGAAGAGAAGATAATCACGCGCTTCTTTTAGAACAGGTTCCTGAATAGAGTTGAGTATTTTTGCAGCAGATTGATAATCTTCCTGAGTTAGTTTTAAGCGAGCCAGAGCAATGTCAATATTCAGTATTTCATAGGTATTAGAACAGAATTTTTTTGCTTCATTATACCAATATTCTGCAGTTTGAGGATTATGCTCCAGGGCTAAAGTTGTTTCTGCCATCAATTTTCGTGCATTCATATTCACACTTTGACGATAAATATAGGGGCGTTCTGTCATCAAAGAATCAGCTAAAATTTGATTTAGAGTATCCTTAGTTAATTGATATCTTCCATTTCTATAGTAAATAAATGCTTGTCTCAAGCGATAAGAATTTTTGATAAAGGGATCAGATATGACTTGTTCCAGGTATTGAAAAGCCAGCATAGCTATTTCATCATTACCAGCATTATATTGTTGTTCAGCAAAGTTTATTAAACGGTCTTGGGGTAATGATTTATATACTTCCAGAGCAGTTAGATATTGTTTTTGTGAGACCAGGATATTAGCATAAAGTTCTTTAATTACAGGATTAGTAGTACTTTCGGTATAGTCTCTTATCGTCTTTATACATTCTGGATTTTGATTCAGAATAATCTTACATTGGTTAGTGATAAAAAAGATATTACCAGGATTTTTATCCAAAAAAGCCAGATATTCAGAAAGAGCAAGGTCAAACAAACTGGCATTTAGAGCAGCATTAGCAATTTCCAGACGGAACAATTGCGGATCATTTTTTCTTCGGCGTGCTTCCTGA
Organism: Candidatus Cloacimonetes bacterium ADurb.Bin211; assembly: GCA_002070045.1. GTDB lineage: Bacteria > Cloacimonadota > Cloacimonadia > Cloacimonadales > Cloacimonadaceae > Syntrophosphaera. The sequence continues at coordinate 6,272 of MWCN01000112.1, read as the reverse complement.
TAGATATTCATAGATTGTTCATAAAAACCTCTTCTTTCAAAATAAGAAGCCAGGAGACGACAGGTGTTGGGATTGTAATTTTGACTAATCAAATAAGCATCACTTTTTTGTTTTGCCTCATCAGGTTTACCTTGCATAATTAAAAGCAATATTTCTTGTTCAGTAGCCTGGTTAGCGGGCAAAATTCTTCTATACTGGCGCAACAGATTTTCTGCTTTTTCTATTTGAGAAGTTTGAAAATAGATATTTAATAATTGGATCACGCTATTAGAATCGTTGGGATATTTATCCAGAATTTGAAGGAAAATCTGTTCTGCTTCGGCAAATTTTCTTTGCCCCAGAAGCTGGAAAGCTTGTTGAGTGAGAATATCTCGTTCGCTATATTGAGCAAACAGAGAAAGAATCAGACTCAGTAAAATCAGGATTAAAGATATTTTTTTAAATGGCATTATTCATTAAGTAGTTTAAGGTATTTCAGAATAACCTGTTGATAGGCAGGTGGGAAAAGTCTGTAGGTATCATCCAGCATAGCTTTACGACGAAGAGTTTCATAATCTGTTTCCGCTGATTGCTGTTTAATAGAAGGATCTGCAGTTTCTCCTTTTCTTTTTTCGGAGAATTCTCGTTTATTTATAGAGCGTTGAGCGTCCAGAAGCCGAGAAAGGATGCGTTCTTGACTCTGTAGAACTTCCGGAGTGAGCTGATTACTTTTTAGTTTTCTGCTAACAGCTTCTGCTTCATCAATGATTTGTTGGATGGCATTACCCTGTTTTTGGGCTTCTGGATTGTTCTGTAAAGCTCGCTTGAGATTTTCTGCTAATCTTTCTTCCTCAGCGGCAAGTTTTTGTATTTGCTGTTGCATAGCTGCTCCCATTCTACCACCTTGTTGTTGCAATTGCATCATCAGTTGTTCCGCAAGCATATTCATTGCCATCTGTTCCTGTCCCATTTGTTCCAGCATCTGAAGCAAAGTTTGCATTCCAGAACCTCCACCCATTCCAGCAGAAGGATTATTTAAAGTTTGCATCAAATCATATACTATCAGATTCAAGCCCTTTTGAATATTTTCCAGTTGCTGAGGTATCTGGTAATACTGCATCTGATTTACGCTGTTGAAGATATCTCTAAAACTTCTATCCGTATCGCTTAAATCCATATAAAATTTGGGTGGTATGAACATTGTGACTTGAGGAACGCTGAAAAGCTTATTCAATGACATCTGCAGTCCTTCATATTCTGCAATTAAATCAGGAATGATCTGATAGGGATCCTGGCTGTATCTCGCTTTAAGGGATTCGTGCTGTTTGGAGAAGATAAGCATTTCTCTAATGGCTTTTTGCATTGCATTAACTACTTCCTGTTGACTGCTTCCACTCATAGCATTCTTCATATCTGCCAGTTTTTTAGTAAATTGGCGCATCTTTTCCAGGGCTTGAGCTTGAGATTGGTTGGCAGCAGAACGTTGATTCTGTTTTAGCTGTTGCTGACTTTGTTGCAGATTCTGTTCAAGTTGACTGCTATTCATTTCCTTTGTTAACTCATTCAAATCCTGTTTTATCTGCTTATCTTTAGAGGGGTCAAGCAATTGATTAGCCTCTTCCATTGCTTCCTTAAGGTTTTCCAATTTATCTGCAATATTTTTTTGTTCTTGAGCAAGTTGTTCACTATTCTGAGAAGGATCCTGCGTTTTATCCATCAAAGCACTTTGCATCTTTTCCATCTCTTTGGAAATTTGTAGTGCTTTATCCAGTGCTTGTTCTTTTTTGATGCTTTCCAGGAGCTGGAGTGTTTGATCTATATTCTTATTGAAATCCTCCATTGAGAATTTAAGATTTTCCATTGCTTTTCTAAGATCTTCAGGTTTAACATTACGTAAAACTTCATTAACTTTACTCATTGCTTCTCTTAATTCATCTGTGCTTATTTCTTGCATCAATTCTTGAATTCTTTGCATTTTCTGGATAGTTTCAGCTGAAAGGGCTTCATTGGCTTTGAGTTTATCTATTAATTGTTGAAAATCTTGGGCAATATTTTCTACTTGTTCGGCAAGTTTTTCTTGAGTATTAAGCATTTTTTCCAGTTGTTTAGAATCTTCCCAGCTGATTTCATCTTTTTTCATCAATTCCAATCTTTTTTTCTCAAAATCTTTTTCCAGATTATGCGATTCCTTAAGAGTGGATTGTAAATCCTGAGTTTGTTTATTTTGCAATTTTTCTATTTCCTGATAAATCTCTTCCATAGAAGGAAAGCGAGCTTTATATTTAGCAGTTTGCGCACTTTGACGGTCGGGAGAATTATCATAAACCTCAGCCCAATAGGTAACATTATCTCCCGGAAGAAGATTCAGATTATTCATATTAAAATGATAATCTGTAGTAAAGAGTTTAGTAGTAATAACTGATTGTAGCATCATAGATTGAGTAGAGCGATCATTAACCTGGTAGTACAAACTCAAATTTCTCAGTCCAAAATCATCATTCGCTGAAATGATTAGAGGAAGCAGCAGACTTTGATCAAGCATAACATCCTGTCCCGGATAAAGAATGCGAATTTCAGGCGGATTATCAGGAATGATGGAAATTGCCTTTTCTTCTGGTTCTGAATGGCGTCCCAGAATATCATTAAGTTCCAGATACCAGGTTTTCGGGTTTAAAACTGTCAATCTGGTAGTAAAATCTTGAGCATCAACCTGCTGCATTGGTTGGGAAGTCCCGTCGGAAAAATGCATTATTGCCTTATTTACAGGAATATTGGTAGAAATGGAAAGAATGACTTCCGTGTGCTTGAATGCTTCAATATTTCCATAACTAAGAGTATCACGAACATTTCCTAATCCAGTATAAGCAGGATAATGATAGTCCACTGTCCAGCTTCTAACAAAAGGTTCATCCAGACATTCCACCTTGTAAACCGGACTTTTTGCCACTTCATTCTGCACATAGTATTCCAGAGAGTATTCCAGTGAAGGAAAACTGTAGGAATAGTTATTCATTCCTAATTCTCTCCAATTTTGATCCCAGCGATAAAATAACCTGTGATGCAAACGAGTATCTGGCTCTACGACCTGTATAACTAATTGCTGACCTCTTCCTAGAGTAATATTGCCTGGAACAACATCAATAGTAGATTTATAGGCAATAGTTTCTGGAGTTATTGCCGCAAATTGTTTCATCGCATAACTAAAAGAATTACCAGAAAAGGTCCAGACGCTGCCTATTCCAATTGCAAGGAAGAGAATTAGAAACCATAGCTCAGCTGGAAATAGTTTTGGTAAACGATAAGAAACAGATTTTAATCGTTCTGTTGCTTGTGTAGCAAGAACTTTTAGTACAGATTCATCTTCCTTTTGTTGATATAGTTCATAGAGATTTTGATAAAGGTCATCTTGATGTTCTGTCTGTTTATCCAGCCAACGAGCCGTCAATCTTACCCGGTAAAAATGCTTGATTCCACGATAGAACACATAGAGAATTAAAAGAATTATCAAAAAGCGTAAAATATAGTTTATATAGATTAAAACGACAGATTGAGCAGAAACATTCAACCATACCAGATAGTAGAGATGGATTCCCAGCATAAAGATAATTATAGCCAGAATCAAACAACGCAAAACAATCTGAAGATTGAGTTTAAAGCGATATTTCTGAAGTTTATTCAAGAACTCATTCATCTATTTTCCCTATATTTTATATAGCTGTTGCATCAGGTTTCTTTTTTTTATAAGAAAGCTTTCTCTTCGTAGAATTATCCCTTATTCCCTTTTACTTTTCAGAGATGAACCTCTGGCAGGACTATATCTTCAAGTTTTAGTTTAGGAGTATGATGAACATTATTTTCATCTCTCCAGTATTCTATATCTTCTGGATTTTTGGCTTCTTCCAGCACAACCCGGTCTATAGGAACTCCTAAAGCAATCACCAGGGCAATTTCTCTATCTTCAGGAAACATAAAATAGCGATGCAATTCATCTTTTTCTACTGAGCCAAGATTACAGCATCCATATCCTTTTTCCACTGCACTTAAAGTTATGCTCTGAGCTGCAATACCTGTATCTATATATTGCATATTACCTACATCTTTGGGAAGTAAAAGAATAATATAAGCAGCAGGATGTTCTCCTTCTTGTGGACCTTTCCAGTTTTGCAGCGAACGAGCAAAATGCAAATTAGAGAAAACAAAGTCACATTCCTCTTTTTTATAGACAAGACGATAGCGCAAAGGCTGTAAATTCCTTGCACTGGAAGAAAGACGTGCCGCATTTACAAACTCCAGCAATTCCTCTCTGGAAATCCGTTTGCTCTCATCAAAGCGCCTGTAACTTCTATTGATTTTGATTAAGTCAAGTAACATCATTCCTCCTTTGAATCTATTAACATTGTTTTAAGCTTTTTACTAAGTTTTTCTAATTTTCCTTTCTGTCAAACTTAAATTCCTATTTTCCCTCTTTGGGTACAATTTTCCTATTTCTTTCTGTCAATTTTTTTATCATTTTTTAAAAAATAATTTGGCATATGAAAATTTAGAAATTATATTATAGTGGATATCATATAAAATAAGTAGGATATTAAAGGAGAAACTAAGATGAACAGATTAAAAAACAAAGTTGCCCTTATCACTGGAGCAGCAAAGGGGATGGGTGAAGCCGAAGCTCGCCTTTTTGCTGAAGAAGGTGCATCTTTAATTATCACTGATATTGATTATGCCAATCTGGAAAAAGTCGCTTCCGAAATTCAAGCTTCGGGAACAAAGGTTTTGGCACTTAAACATAATGTTGCTTCTGAAGAAGAATGGAAAAAGGTGACCGAAGAAGCCGAAAGGACTTTTGGGAAAGTAGATATTTTGGTCAATAACGCAGGAATTTTAAGCGTTAGTGGTGTAGAGGAAACCACGATGGACATCTGGAATAAAGTTGTAAGTGTTAATCAAACAGGTACCTGGCTGGGTATGAAGTATATTGTTCCTTTGATGAGAAAAGCTGGTGGAGGTTCTATTATCAATATCTCTTCTGTTTATGCTCTCATTGGGACTGGAACTTCAGCTGCTTATCAATCTACTAAAGGTGCTATTCGTATTCTTAGCAAAACAGCTGCCATTGAATTTGCTAAAGATAATATTCGGGTTAATACTGTTTTCCCTGGCGCTATTGCTACTTCCATCACTGAAACTGCATTAGATAAGCCTTCTAAAATGGAAGAAACTGTTTCCGATATTTCTCAGATAATCCCTATGAAACGCATTGGTAAACCCATAGAAGTTGCTTATGGAGTCCTCTATTTTGCCAGTGATGAAAGTTCTTATACCACTGGAGCAGAGCTGGTTATTGATGGTGGATGGACTATTCCTTAAGCATTGATTTGTCCTTTGATTACAAATAATCCAGGTATAAACACTTATAATAAATTAAGGACTGAAAGAGGGGATGCAGAAATATTTTTTTGCATCCTCTTATTTTGAATATTTAACTTTTGAGCCGGGTAAACATCTATTTTTTTAATAATGCAGAAATTATAATAACCCTCAAGCACTAATCACTCATTAAGCATATCTTTAATTAATTAATGCTTAATTAAGATTTGATAATGTAAAAATACCTCTCTAAGTAAAAATAAATTCCATAACTGAATAAATTGCACGATAATTCAGCTCTTCCATAACCGCTGATTGAATAAAGGAAAGATAAATATAATAGCAGTTATAAAATCTATAATCCTCCATACATTTTTAGTAGATTTAAACATAATTATGGGATTGAAAATTATAGCTATCACCATAAACAAAAAGATAAATACTGATTTCGTTTTATAGATCTTATAATAACGATAAATCATATAGATAGCAGAAATGGAAACTATAATGCGAAGAAAAATATAATATGAATATTCAATGTAAAAAAAACCGCCAATGACTAAGAGAAGTGCCATTATTGGGCAAATATATTTTATATCTTTCTTTTTCATAAGGATTATCCTCCTCATTAAATATCTAGATATATTGGTCACCTATTTCCAGGTTTTTCATTTTTTTCTGATCTCCATAAATAATCTTATAGATTTATAAAATATAAACAGGTTTTAGTAAAGTGCTAACACTTTAAATTTGACTATCTTACTTATTTATGGATACCATCTTGACTCTCTCTTGACTCTTAGTTATCTAACTCCTTATTTTATAGCTAACTGGGAGACAAGAGAGAAACAAGATAAAAATTTGTATTAAATAATAAAAAACTTGTGGATAATTCTTAATAAAATTGAATAAAAATTGCATCCTCT
>MWCN01000111.1 GCA_002070045.1 Candidatus Cloacimonetes bacterium ADurb.Bin211 | reverse complement strand
AGCACTCGTCGTGGACTTCTGAAACTGATCGGGCAAAGAAGGCGTTTACTTGATTATTTAAAGAAGAAAGATATTACTCGTTATCGTGAATTAATCAAGGCGCTAAATCTTAGAAAATAGTAAAACTCTTCCTATATTAAAAACTAGGTTCCCGCAGTATTATAATCATTGCGGGCACCTTCTTTCTTGAAATAATCATATACGGAGAAAATAAAAGCGATAAATTCCGAGGGAGTTTGAGCAATAAGCTGAGAGCAGAATTTAGACCGCTTTCTGCCTATTGCTTCTTCTCCCTTGGATAAGATAAAGAGGAGAAGTTAATGCATAACTTTAACATTATTACAAGAGAATTAGAATTTTGTGGTCGTCGGCTTTACATTGAAACAGGCAGGATGGCAAAACAAGCCAATGGTAGTGTCTTCATTAGATATGGTAATACATCTATCCTGGTAACTGCTACAATGGGCAAAGAACCATCTGAAGAGCAGGATTTCTTTCCATTAACCGTGGATTATGTAGAGAAAATGTATGCCAGTGGAAAAATTCCTGGTGGTTTTTTCAAGCGTGAAGCCAAACCTACTACAGATGCCACACTTGCTGCCAGATTAATAGACAGAAGCATAAGACCTCTTTTCCCGGAAGGGTTCCGTAATCCAGTCCATGTAGTAGTGAATGTGCTATCCTATGATGGAGAGAATGAGCCTTCTGAAATTGGAGTTTTTGGAGCATCCTTAGCATTAATGATTTCTGACATTCCATTTAAGGGACCTATTGCTGGTGTAACCGTAGGTTATATAGATAATCAGTTTGTTATAAACCCTTCCCAGGATGAGCTAAATAATCTCTCTAAACTTAATCTGGCAGTTGCGGGTTCTGCAACCTCGGTGGTTATGATTGAATCTGCAGCTAAAGAACTAAGTGAAGAAGTGATGCTGGATGCCGTTTATGCAGGACACGAAGAGATTAAAAAGCTCTGTGCTTTGCAGAATGACTTTGTTGCTGAAGCAGGTAAAGAAAAAATAGAGGTTGTACTACAAAGTATTCCAGAAGAGATAATGGCAAAAGTGGAAGCTGATTACGGTAATAGAGTAGCTGAAGCAGCTATGTTATTTGGTAAACAGGAAAGACAGGAAGCATTTGATGCTACTGAAGCGGAGATGCTGGAAAGGTATCTTTCAGAAGCAGAAAATGAAGAAACTTATAATGAGAATGAGAAATGGTATAAAGCTGCTTATGAAGAGTTGATTAGACGCTATGTGAGAGATTCAATCCTCAATAAACATCACAGAGTGGATGGTAGGGGATTGGATGATATTCGTGAAATAACCTGTGAGATTGATGTATTACCCATTGTCCATGGTTCTGCTTTATTTACCAGAGGAGAAACTCAATCCTTAGGGACAGTTACTCTTGGTGGAAGCAGTGATGAACAGATAATTGATGGGTTGGAAACAGAATATAAGAAGAGATTCTATCTTCATTATAATTTTCCGCCTTTCAGTGTGGGAGAAGTTGGTAAAATGGGAGCTCCAGGTCGTAGGGAATTGGGGCATGGCAATTTAGCAGAGCGTGCTTTAATAGCAGTAATGCCTGATAAGGAAGTTTTCCCTTATACTGTTAGAGTGGTCGCTGATACTCTGGAATCTAATGGTTCATCTTCACAAGCATCTATTTGTAGTGGATGTCTGGCTCTAATGGCTGCAGGAGTTCCTATTAAATCTCCAGTTGCAGGAATTGCTAATGGCTTAATTATGGAAGGAGAAAACTATGTGGTCTTAACTGATATTATGGGATTGGAAGACCATTTAGGAGATATGGATTTTAAATGTGCAGGAACTCGTGATGGTATAACTGCTATGCAGATGGATATTAAGATTGAGGGCATTACTAAAGAGATTATGCGCATTGCTCTGGATAAAGCTCATAATGCTCGTTTAAAAATCCTGAATATAATGCAAGAGTGCATAGCGGAACCGAGAAAAGAATTAGCACCAACAGCCCCACGTATAGAAGCTTTCCAGGTTCCTGTGGAAAAGATTGGCGAAATAATCGGTCCTAATGGAAAAATGATTAAATCAATCATTGAAGCTTGTCAGGTGGAAATTGATATAGAAGATGATGGATGGGTGCATATCCTTTCTCCCAATCAGGAATCTATACAAAAAGCAAAGGAATGGATTCAGAGCATTATTAGAGAACCAGAAATAGGAGAAGAATTTGAAGGGCAAGTCACTCGCATTGAACCTTATGGGATCTTTGTGAAGATTCTGGGTGGGACTAAAGAAGGTATGGTGCATATATCGCAAATGCATACTTCCAGGATTGATAGTCCCAAAGATATGGTCAAATTGGGTGATATTGTTCATGTTAAAGCTCTTGGGATGGAAAAAGGGAAACTAGCGTTAACTATGAAAGGAGTGGAAGGTAATCCCGAACCAAATCATAATTCAACCAGGCAGGATCAATCAAATAGATATAATGAACGGAAAGGAAATTACCATCCTTCAGGACACAATAATCCAAATTATCGTAAGAGATGATTACATAATATTTTTATTCTCTTAAATATAAAGGATTTTCTGGAGATTAAAATGGAATATAAAGTGGCAGACATATCTCTTGCTGATTTTGGCAGAAAAGAGATAATTTTAGCTGAAGTGGAAATGCCAGGGTTGATGGCTATTAGGTCAAAATATGCTGGAACAAAACCTTTACAAGGTGCTCGCATCACTGGAAGTCTGCATCTCACTGTGCAGACGGCAGTTTTAATAGAAACTCTGGTTGAGCTTGGAGCTCAAGTTCGTTGGGCAAGTTGCAATATATTTTCCACCCAAGATCATGCTGCAGCAGCTATAGCAGCAAGAGGTATTCCTGTTTTTGCCTGGAAGGGTGAAACTCTGGAAGATTACTGGCAATGCACCTGGAATGCTTTAACCTGGAAAGATGGAGGTCCGGACCTGATTGTTGATGATGGTGGTGATGCTACTCTTATGGTTCATGAAGGATACAGACTGGAAGAACAATACTATGCCACAGGCAAGTTTCCTGAGATTGATGCAAATACTAATGAAATGAGGATAGTTCAGAAACTTCTCATTTCCGGTTTAAAATCTGACCCCGAGAAATGGCATCGTATAGTTAAAGGATTAAGAGGCGTTAGTGAAGAAACCACAACAGGTGTTAATAGGTTATATCAAAAGCTTGCACATCAGGAATTGCTATTTCCTGCCATTAATGTCAATGATTCGGTAACTAAATCCAAGTTTGATAATCTTTATGGTTGTAGAGAATCTCTGGCAGATGGAATTAAACGGGGAACTGATATTATGATTGCGGGTAAAGTGGTAATGGTTTGCGGTTATGGAGATGTGGGGAAGGGCTGTGCTAAATCTATGCGTGGTTTTGGTGCTCGGGTGGTGATTAGTGAAATTGACCCTATATGTGCACTTCAAGCTGCTATGGAAGGTTTTGAAGTGAATACGGTGGATTATATGGCTGATATAGCAGATATCTTTGTAACTGCTACGGGAAATTGTGATGTGATTAGAGTAGACCATATTCTTCGGATGAAAGAGGGTGCCATAGTTTGTAATATTGGCCATTTTGACAATGAGATTCAAGTGGAAAAGTTATATGAGTTAGAAGGCATCAAGCGAGAAGTTATCAAACCCCAAGTGGATAAGATTCATCTACCTAATGGTAAATTTATTATCTTGCTTTCAGAAGGCAGATTGGTTAATCTTGGTAATGCTACAGGACATCCTTCCTTTGTTATGAGTTGTTCCTTTACCAATCAAGTTTTAGCGCAAATGGATTTATGGCAACATAATTATGAAATTGGGGTATATACTCTTCCTAAAATACTGGATGAGGAAGTGGCAAGGTTACATCTGAATAAATTAGGAGTAGTGCTCACTCATTTAACTCGTCAGCAAGCTGAATATATAAATGTTCCTATTTCTGGACCTTATAAACCGGAACACTATAGATATTAAGCTCTATGTCCACTCATAAACCAGTTGAGATAGAAGAGCTTTTTGGGAAAATAGAGTTAGCTCCTGAGAATTATTTTTGGACGGTGGTTCACACTAAACCGAGATGTGAAAAGAAATTGGCAGAATATGCCTTAAAACATAATGTGTACTACTACTTACCACTCACTGAAAGTAGTCGTATCTATCAAAGAAGAAAAGTGACTTTTACTAAACCTATCTTTCCTGGCTATCTCTTTGCTATTGTTAATTTCTACACGAAAAGTGAGCTTCTCTATTCTGGTTATGTGGTCTCTTATATAAATGTTCCATCCCAAAAAGAATTGGTAGACGAACTGAGAAATATATGGTTAACTCGTAATCGTAGAATAGTGATGAAAGAAGCTATGTGGCTTTCAGAAGGACTAATGGTAGAGATAATAAATGGTCCTCTTAAAGGAGTGAGTGGTATAGTTGAAAGCCATAAAAAATTGGAAGAAGTTCATCTTCAAGTGAACATTCTACACCAGGCGGTCTCGGTTAAAGTTGATCCTCGTGATGTAAAAATTATTGGTAACTATGAAATTATAGAAGTAGAAGAATGAAAAAAAAGATACTAATAACGGGTGGAGCGGGATTTATAGGTTCTAATGTAGCTGATGCCTATTTAGCTGATGGAAATGAAGTAGTAGTAGTAGATGATCTTTCGTCTGGTTCCTTAGAAAATCTTGATTCAAGGGTGATATTCTATCAATTAAATATCTGTTCTCCTACTCTGGAAGAGATTTTCGCCAGAGAAAGACCAAATATCGTTAATCATCATGCTGCCCAGATAAGTGTTCCTTATTCCATTGAAAATCCCATTAATGATGCTGAAATTAATTTAAAAGGTTTCTTAAATGTCCTTCAATGTTCTGTAAAGCACGGTGTAAAGAAAGTTATATTAATTTCCTCCGGTGGTGCAATCTATGGTGAAGCGAAAGAATATCCTGCTACTGAAAACTGTCCTTTGAATCCTTTATCTATATATGCTATTCATAAAATGACCAGTGAATATTATGTTCGTTTTTATCGTTATCAATATAATTTAAACTATACTATTTTGCGTTATGCCAATGTATATGGACCCCGTCAGATAGCACAAAGTGAAGCTGGAGTAGTCTCAATTTTTATAGAAAATTTGCTCCATAATCAAGCTCCTATGCTTTATTTATATCCTGAGGAACCAGAAGGTATGATCCGAGATTATGTATATGTTAAAGATGTAGTTAGAGCTAATGTTGCAGCACTGGATAAAGGAGATAATGATGTCTTTAATATTGGAACTGGACAGGAAACTACCACTTCATTTCTTTATAAAACTATAGCCTGGCAATTAGGTACGGACATCCAACCCATTCCTGGACCTGCGAGAAAGGGAGATTTACGGCGTTCGCTATTAGATTGTTCCAAAGCCTTTAAGGAATTAGGCTGGAGTCCTGTTTATACTCTTGATGCTGGCATTAGAGAAACAATAGAGTTTTTTAAAAATAAGGAGTCTTTGAAATGAATATAGCAATGGTTGGCACTGGATATGTAGGTTTGGTTAGTGGTACCTGTTTTGCTGAGATGGGGAATAGGGTAATATGTGTTGATAAGGACCCAAGAAAGATTGAAATGTTAAAAAATAATGTTGTTCCTATCTATGAACCTGGATTAAAGGAGCTGGTAGAACGTAATTCAAGAGAAGGAAGATTAAGTTTTACTACCGATATTGCTGAAGCAGTTAAAGATTCTCAAATTATATTTATTGCTGTAGGGACACCTCCTGATGAAGATGGTTCAGCAGACCTTCAATATGTGCTTGCAGTGGCAAAAGATATTGCAAATTATATGCAGGATTATAAGATAATTGTAGATAAGTCTACCGTCCCTGTAGGAACAGCAGATTTAGTAACCAGTACAATTAGGGGAATATTGCAAAACAGAGGTGTAGATATAGATTTTGATGTGGTATCTAATCCTGAGTTTTTAAAAGAAGGCGCAGCCATTGAGGATTTTATGAGTCCAGATAGAATTATTATTGGTGCTGACAATCCTCGTGCCGCTGAAGTTTTGCGAGAACTATATTTATCTTTCAATAAGGTTAATGACCGTATCATCATTATGAGCACGCGTTCAGCGGAAATGACCAAATATGCTGCCAATGCTATGCTGGCAACAAAGATTTCCTTTATTAATGAGCTTTCTCGTTTATGTGAAGCAACTGGAGCAGATATATCTGAAGTCAGGATTGGTATCGGTTCGGATACTCGTATTGGCTATAAATTCATATATCCAGGAGTAGGTTATGGTGGTTCTTGTTTTCCCAAGGATGTGAAAGCTCTAATTCATATGTTTCAAAAAAATAGTCTGAATCCTCAATTATTAGAAGCCGTGGAAGAGATTAATAAAGAGCAAAAAATGGTGCTGGTTGATAAAATCAAGAAGCATTTTGGAGATAATCTTCAAGGGCTAACCTTTGCAGTTTGGGGCTTGTCTTTTAAACCTAAGACTGATGATATGAGAGAAGCTCCTTCTATTACTATTATAAATGCATTAGTGGATGCTGGAGCTAAGATTCAAGCTTATGATCCAGCAGCAATAAATGAAGCAAAACGGATTTTTGGTTCTCAACCCAATATTTACTTCGCTTCCGATGAATATGAAGCTCTTAAAAATGCAGATGCAATGCTGCTTTTAACTGAGTGGAATCAATTCCGTTATCCTGATTTTGAAAAGATTAAAGCAACTCTTCGTCAACCCGTTAAAGCAACTCTTCGTCAACCTGTTATTTTTGATGGTAGAAATCAATATGAGCCCAAAACTATGAAAGAGCTCGGTTTTACCTATTATTCTATCGGGCGTGCATAATTTTAGTCCAAAAAGGTTGATAGAGTTTCAAATATCTTCTAAATCATTTTAAGGAGCCACCACTCTGTCTGGAATCTTTTATTTAAAAGTTTTTAGCCTTGCAACAAGATAAGAATGTCCTTGACACAGGGCACTAGAACTAATGAGGTGGCTTTTGAAAGAAAATCAAATAAAATAGGAGTATAAAATGTCCAACAATCTCGTGTATGGTACTATCAGTTCCGATGAAGCTATAGAACTGGAAGAGAAATATGGAGCTCACAATTATCACCCTCTACCTGTAGTTCTGGCAAAAGGGGAAGGAGTATTTGTCTGGGATCCCGAAGGGAATAGATACTACGATTTCCTTTCTGCTTATTCTGCAGTTAATCAAGGACACTGTCATCCTAAAATAATCAATGCTTTGATTGAGCAGGCAAAAACATTGACCCTTACTTCCCGTGCCTTTTATAATAACAAATTAGGTGAATTTGAGAAATATATCACCGAATATTTTGGTTATGATATGGTATTGCCAATGAATTCTGGAGCAGAAGGAGTGGAAACAGCTTTCAAGCTTGCACGGAAATGGGCTTATGAGGTTAAGGGTGTTGAAAAAAATAGCGCTCTGGTAATCTTTGCAGAGAACAATTTTCATGGTCGGACAATGACAATGGTTTCTGCTTCTACAGACCCTGATTGCTATGAAGGATATGGACCCTATCTACCTGGTATATTGAAGATACCTTATAATAATGTGGAAGCTCTAAAGAACTGCCTGGAAAAGTATGGGGAAAATGTAGCAGCATTTATCATTGAACCCATCCAGGGTGAAGCAGGTGTTATAGTCCCTGATGATGGTTATCTCAAAGCTTGTTTTGACCTTTGTAAGGTTCATAATGTCCTATTTGTTGCTGATGAAATTCAAACTGGACTGGGCAGAACTGGAAAACTATTGGCTTGTGACTATGAAGAAGTAAGACCGGATATTCTTGTCTTAGGAAAGGCCCTTGGTGGTGGTGTTATTCCTGTTTCTGCTGTGCTTGCAGATAAGGATATAATGCTGGTAATCAAACCAGGTCA
>MWCN01000110.1 GCA_002070045.1 Candidatus Cloacimonetes bacterium ADurb.Bin211 | reverse complement strand
AGCCATGTTAACGTTTTTGGTTAAATCTATAACATTCTGTGTGAATGAATTTTCAATTTTCTTTGACATATTTTTTAAATATTTTTATTAAAATTATTATACGCACCCGCTGGCGTCTGATATTGCTCCGAAATCATAACCTGCATAGACATCATCACTTGTCCAATAAAAAGTTATCATTCCAGAACCAACAGTATCAACACTATAACAAAATACGGTAGCATTTCCTGTACCACTTGTAGGAAAAATATGGCCCGGCCCAGCAACTGGAAGGTTAGTTATATCATCAAGTCCATACGCTACATTATCTTGTGTTCCGTGAATGAAATCACTTTCAGGTATGAACATTAAATCAATATATGCCGTACCAGAGGTGTACACTCCATCTGTAGGATAATAGGAAACAGAAGTACCATTCTGTACAGCGTCGTGTGCTGGATTTTTCCAGTCCAATAATGATGCTTGCTCTGTATGCAAATCCCATTTATGAAATTTATCTGTTATTTGCCATATACCTGCTGTCTTTAAGTCTGTTATGGTTTTGTCGATAAGCTGCTTGAGTGCTGTTGAAGGTTGAACAGTCATTCTATTGAATAATGCTGTTGCCTCCGGTCCATAAGGATTCACAATGATTGTAGGTGAATATGTTATGCTACCGGATACTTGTGGAATATTAAGTTTTCCGGTTACGTTATTAGTAGTAACATTCCCATTTATACTAAGTGATGATATAGTTCCTGAAATTGACATTATGCTAATTTTTATTTTAAGAGCAACCTTCTACAGTCCCATCCTGATATATTATCAGGTCACATTCCGCATCTCCACAAGTGAGTGTTATTGTTGCCGATGCGCAAGAAGTGTGCTGTGTTGAGTTTGTTATTACACTAACCCATATAGTATCACCTGAGCTACCTCCTGTAGTAACAAGCTCCTCTATTATGCTCTGTGGGTCTGAGGTTACTGAGGCAGTAAAGGTGCTTGGTATTCCTGCTTCTGAACAGGTAACCACAGAAACCCCCTCAGTACCCCCAGCTGTCGTAAATACATAGTATGTCGGGTCAACTGATATTGCATCAGGTGGGGGTGGTGGCCCTGATATTGATAAGAAATCAACAGGGCCTAAAGATCCTATCTTAACCTCTGGAACCCCATTAATAGCTCCTATTTTATCAAATTGCGTACTATTTTTTGCTCCTACTGCCATTACATTATTATTTTACCACTATAAAGTCCATTGAAGGATTAAAGTAAATTATATCTCGAGCTAACGCAACTCCTAAAACTTGAACGCAATGAGTTGCAATCGAAGGAGCTGTTTGAGTTAACTGATTTGAAGCAGAAAGATATAATTGCTTTCCTGGAGTCCAGGTCCAATCAGAATTTCTTATTATTCCTTCAAGTAAGAAAGGATAAGTATTTCCTGCTGTATAGTTTCCCGTACTTGGATTTATAGCAATTGCTGGAACTAAAGAAGATGAATCGGCATCAGCCAATTGCATTCTTCCGGTTGCTGCAGGCCTTGCTAAATACATAGAATTAATTGTCGTTCCTGCTACTAAATCTATAGTTTGGCCTCTGTATGTTATAGAAGTCATATTTGCAGAAGGCTCGGGATAATTTTTAATTTGGTATCTTAAATCTAAACTATTTAAAGAAGCCCCGACTCCATTATTAGTAGTATAGGAAATAACCCCGTCGTTTGTTCCCCATGTAATGGAAGAAACTGAAACCCCTATTGAGCCATCCTGAATTTGATTTTGTTCTGTTAAATAAGCTATAGAGGAATCAAATAGATTTTGAGAAACCCCGGAACCACCGGCAACGCTTACATCTAATTTATTAGTAGTTGTATTCCAATATAATCCCGTTCCTAAGGAAGCTTCCCTTACAAATGTTTTGTCAGCTATTGTATTCTGCTTTGTTGTATATAAATCCCCAATAGAAATATCATGGATAGTTAATTTAATATCCCTTAATAAAAGTGAACCATCAACATAAGACTGGGATACCCCGGTAACTAGGATACTTACATCCAAGGTTCCTGCTGGACCCCATGCTAAACCTGTTCCAATAGATGAATTTAGAACAACAGATGGAGAAGTAAAAGAGGGGATGCTTACTTTATTAGAAGTATCTATAGTTAAAGCAGGTGTTAAACCGCCTGTATATAAAGCAATTTCTCTATAATTTGTTGAACTTCCTAATTGCAGAGGAGAACCATAAGAAAGAAGAGCATTTCCGGAAACATCCCTTATTGCTTTATCAATATAAATATCTTTCATTTTAGAAGAAGCATCAACCTGGAATGGAAAATCTGGATTGGCGTTAAAAATACCCACCTTTCCGCTTTTCATATAAATTGAGGTTTCAACTAAAGGATCGTCCCCTGCTGAGAACATTGCAATGGCATTTTCTGTTCCTTGTATATCTACAGCAATATCATTAACTTGTGCTTGAAGAGTTGTTAAGCTATTAAGCATTTGTGTTTGATTTGATTGTAGTGTTACATATTGATCGGAGATATAATTAAGAACGCTATTATTTCGAGTTAAGATATTAACTGCTTTTCCTAACTCTGCAAAAGCTAAATTCCAATTTTCAGCTTCAAAAATATCAGAAGTAGCATCATCAACGATAATAGCTCCTGTATCGTCAAGCATATTATCGGTTTTGATATTAAGACGTAATGCGTATGAAGTTCCAAACCCTCCGGTGGTACTTTGGATCTTTTCCAAAGAAGGAATTAAAATACCATCCCCAGAGATTAATTGAGATGTCCCTGATGGGGCATCAAGGAATAGAATACCTAATAGATTTGTAGCTAAAACAGTATCTTGGACAGCATTGTAAACCGAATAATAAACAAGAACCGCATTAAATTCAAATCTATCATTGATGGCGTTATCCCCTGTTGCCATGGAATCAAATGTCAAATTATCATCTCCATAAATAGTTCTTAATTTATTTAGATCTAAGACAAGACCCATACAATCAACAAGAGATCTTTTAAATTCTACAGTTGAGGGCCCTTCAATTTTTAATGACACATCATAAATTCCTGTAGTTAAATAAGCAGATGTATCAGTCATATAGGTCTTTTTCTGAAGAGGCTCGCGACCTTCTGCAGTATACCACCATCCTGGAGAAGCATCATAATATAAATAATATGGATTTGATCCTACCTGAGTTGAAGAATCAACAAAATCATAAAATCCTCTATAACTTAATCCATCTGGATGA
>MWCN01000109.1 GCA_002070045.1 Candidatus Cloacimonetes bacterium ADurb.Bin211 | reverse complement strand
CAGATGATTATGTTATTTTGCTGGATGAACAGGGAGAAGAACAAACTTCATTAGAATTTGCCAATTTCCTTGCCAGCTTATCAGGAAAAAAGAAAATAGTCTTTGTTATAGGGGGAGCTTATGGAACTCATCAAAGTATCAAAGAACAGGCTGATTATTCTCTCAAATTGTCAGCTATGACTTTTACCCATGAAATGGCAAAATTGATTTTATTAGAACAGCTCTATAGAGCAGAGATGATAAACCATAAAAGACCTTATCATTACTAACTTGAGAGGTAAGAGTGATACTAACCGCCTTAGTCGCAGTAGTAGAAAACTTTAAATATGCTCTTGGAATATTGGTTGAAGGTATGGCAGGAATCTTCATTTTTATGGGATTATTCTACGCACTTATTATAATTTTAAATAATATATTTAAGCAAAGAAAAAAACAATGAAGAAAGCATCTCTACTGATCCTTTGCCTACTATTGATTCTACAAATAGCCAATGCCTCTTTCCGAGTTTTAGAAACTGACCAGGAACAAATAATTATTGAATATACTCTGGGAGAATATTCTCTTTCGCAACAGAATGATTATACTTACCTGCTCACATCTGAAATGAATTACAGTATAGAAACAGGGGCACCTATGCTTGCCTATGAAGAGACCAAGATAGGTATTCCGCCATCAGGCTCTGTTCAGGTAACTTTACTAAGTTCCAGTCATCATTCTGTTAAATTAGAAAAGAGAATAATGCCTGTTCCTGAGGTAATGATGGAGCAAGAGGTTTCTTCTTACAGATTTACTATTAATGAACAGCTTTATCTCTTAAGTAAAGCTAATACACCTTTATTGAATTTACTTAATCCCACTTCTTATAGAGGTATAAGTTTTTGTCCCTTAGAAATACATCCCTTTTCCTACGACGGAAATTATAATCTGGAAATAACTGATCAGGCGATAATAAAAATTGAGATTATTGGAAATACCAGTTTCCGAAGTATCCTGGAAAAGGATGAATTAACGGACTTGTTCCTTTCTCAACTAATAAATCCAGAACAGGCAAAAAACTGGCAATTGATGTCTCGTTCTCTGGTTGAATATGCAGATTTTTCTCGTTCTGATTATTGGTGGAAAATTGAAACTGATCGGGATGGCATCTTTAAAATTGCTCCTTCTCAACTAACGGGCTTTCCGCTATCTGATATAGACCCTCGTAGTTTCAGGCTTTTTAGCAATAGCGGTGTTCTTTTACCTTTTGCTATCAATAACCCGGGCAATGCTTTCCAGGAAATTCCTATCCAGGTAATTGGAGAAGAAGATGGCAAATTTGACGCTCAAGATTATATATTATTTTATGGCACTAACAGAGATGGAGTAGAAAAAAACCAATCTCTGCAAGACAAAGCTACCTATTATAATCCTTATTCTGGAAATTGTGTTTATTGGCTAACCTTTGGAGGAGAATACAACACCGAACCTTTACGCATCACTACTTTACCTGAGCAACAAAGCTGGAACACTCAGACTACAACCTTTGTTGATAATATTCGTCTGGAATCTGAAAATTTGAGAAGAGAAACGATAGGTTTTGATTGGTATATGACTTTGTTATCTGGTAAAATGACTGCTGATTATGATTTCACTATGGAACTTCCAGATTTATCCAATGAGAATAATGGAATATTAAGTTTTTCAATGCGACAAGAAGAAGTTAGCTATATAGCTACTCATAATATTAGCGTTTATGTTAATGGTAATATCATCCCGGCTTCATCAGATTCATACATATTTAGCTGGGAAGGTTTAAATGAATATGAATTTCAAAAATCCATTTCTTATTTTGTACCTGGATCAAATACTATTCGGATAAGGGTACATCGTGATAGAACAGATAATATATTCTTAGATTGGATTAATGTAAAATATACCCGTAATATCGTTAAACATTCAGGTAAACAAACTATAGTAAATCAGTTAGAAAATGAATATGGAATCCCGGTCCGATACAATGTTTCAAGCAATACTAATTTTACTGTATATCAAATAAATAATTTTAATGAAGCCGCTCTTGTCCCTGTTAAACATATTGCAGAAGCATACTATTATGTGGCATCTGGTAATATAACGACTAAGTATATTCTTACTAATTCAGAATATTATATACCTCCACAGATTCAATTTATTGAACCAGTTGATTTAGTATCTAATCCAGAGCAGGTTGATAATATCATTATTACACCTGATGAATTTGTTAGTCAGGCACAAACACTAGCTGATAAATATGAACTTTATTTCAGTAAACAAAGCAAAGTAGTCAAACAAAGCGACATCTTTATCCAATTCAATGGTGGTCATCCAGATCCAGAAGCCATAAGATTGTTTTTAAGCTATGTATTGCAGAATTATCCTACTCCTCGTATTACTTCTGTAACTTTAATGGGTTTGGGAACTATTGATTGGCGCAATTTCTCTGGTCAAGCTCAACCAAAAAATAAAATAATTGTTTATCAAAGAGATAACTCATCTTCTGATGATTATTTCGTGATGTTAACTCAAGTTTATCATCCCGAGCTTGCTATTGGTAGATATCCCGTTACCAATATAAATGAAATTGATAATATGTTTTCTAACTTCAGCTCTTATGTTGAAAATCCAGTTAGTGGTTGGTGGAAAAATTCAATGGTGTTTTTGGCAGATGACCTTTATAATGGAAGTGAACCTTATTATGAAAACTATCACACGTATCAGACTGAAGCATTATCAAATACTATTCATCCCAGTATCTTGATAGATAAAATCTTTGCCTGGGAATATGAATATGATGAGTTTCAAAACAAACCAAAAGCTCGGGATGATATGATATCTGCTATTAACGAGGGAAGACTTGTCTGGTTATATGTCGGGCATGGGGGTTATGACCAGCTTGGAGCAGAAGATTATTTCAATGGCGCAGTTGATATGGGAAGGTTTAATAATCCCGATAAACTCACTTTCTTCATTGCTGCTTCCTGTGAAGTGTCTAAATTTGATTATTGGGGATATGAAAGCCTCGGACAAAAAACCGTGCTTCTTAATAATCTTGGAGCTATTGCCTCTTTAGGTGCAACCAGAGTCAGTGCTGCCGGAAGTAATGTGGGACTAACTACTTTAATATTAGACAACCTGGCTAACAAACGTAATCCATTGGGATATTCCATTATTGCAGCAAAAACTGCATACACTCAAAGTACTACAAATGATGCACTCTATGTTTTATTGGGAGACCCCTTGCTCCATATTATCCCACCTATCCGGGATAGCATCATAACTATTAGTGAAATAGAAAATAATAAAGAGAATAGAAATCCATTATATGCAAGACAGCAAGTCCATTTTAATGGAGGTTTCTCCCCCAGCACAGCTGATGGACTTGCCGAAGTTAAAGCCTTCAATAATAAAGTAGTTTATAATTTAGATTCTCAAACTACTATCAGCCATAGAGGTTCTCCTCTTTTTGTGGGAAGGTCTACAGTCAATTCTGGTTCTTATCAAAGTGGTTTTATCGTTCCTGATGATGTTACTACAGGAAATAGCGGTTTAATTGTGTCCTATTTCTGGGATCCTCATATAAAACAATCTTATACTAATTATTACTATCCTTTATCATTAAGTAATGAAGCCATAACTACAGAAAATCCTGATGCTCCAGATATTGAACTTTATCTGGAAAGTATGGATTTTAGACCGGGTGATGTGGTTGGAACCGATCCTATTCTTTATGCCAGAATTTCTGATAGTAACGGTATCAATGTCACCGGTAGTGCAGGACATAATATCTTGCTGATTATAGATAACTCTCTCCAACCAATATCGGTTACCAATCATTTCCTTTATGACACTGATTCATTTACCCAGGGAATTTTGACTTATCCTCTATCGGGTCTAAGCGAAGGTGATCATAGCATACAATTGATAGCATTTGATAACTTTAACCTTCCTTCCGTTGCAACCACTAATTTTCGGGTCCGAAAAGTGGGGGATTTGAATATAGAAAGATTCTTAATTTATCCTAATCCTGTGAAGAATTCTACTAATTTTACCTTTATGCTTTCTCGCAATTGTGAAATCACTGTAGAAATTTTCACTATATCGGGGAAAAAAATATATAGCTATAAAACCAGTGGAAGACAGGGTTTCAATTCTATATTCTGGGATGGCAGAGATAATAAAGGTGATAAATTGGCTAATAACACCTATTTTGTTAAAATTCGAGCCAAAGATGGTAAAGATAAAACTGAAAAGATAGAAAAACTTATAATATATCATTAAAGGTACTACTATATGCAATTTTATAATCAGCTGAAACATCAAAAGGAAGAGTTTATCACCATAACTCCTGGTGAAGTTAAGATGTATGCGTGCGGTCCTACGGTTTATAACTATTTTCATATTGGAAATGCTCGTGCTTTCATCACTTTTGATGTGCTACGACGCTATCTTGAATTCCGTGGTTATAAGGTTATCTATGTGCAAAATATAACTGATATAGATGATAAAATTATTATCGGTGCTCAAGAAGAAGGAATCCCCTTTAATAAATTTACCGCCAAATATATCCAGGCTTTTCAAGAAGATTGCGCAGCCTTAGGTATTAAACCTCCAACCTACCAACCCAAAGCTACAGAAGTGATTCCAGATATTATTGATGCCATAAAGCTTCAGATTCAAAAAGGCTTTGCTTATGAAGTTGATGGCGATGTCTATTTTGACACTACTGCACTGCCTGAATACGGTATGCTATCTGGTAAAAAGACAGAAGAATTACTCCCTGGAGCACGAGTGGAAGAAAATACTTTAAAAAAGCACCCAGCTGATTTTGCTTTATGGAAGCACAGCAAACAAGGCGAACCTTTTTGGGAAAGTCCCTGGGGTAAAGGACGTCCTGGATGGCATACTGAATGTGTTGTTATGAGCAAAAAATATCTGGGTGAAACCTTTGATATACACGGAGGGGGGATAGATCTTCTCTTTCCTCATCATGAAAACGAACTTGCCCAGGCTTTAGCAATGTCTGGAAAACCATTAGCAAACTATTGGTTATATAATGGTTTTCTAAATATTGAAGGTGAAAAAATGAGCAAGAGCCTCAATAATTTCTTCACTGCAAGAGATATCCTTTCTCATTACAGCGCTGAGGCTATTCGTTTCTTTTTCCTTTCTAAGCATTATCATTCACCCATTGATTTTAATAAAGAAATCATTGAAGAATCAGAACGAGCAGTAAATAACTTCTATTCAGCTTTAAAGAGTGTGAACTATTTAAGTATAGAAGCTCAACCCGATGGTTCTTATGCTGCTCAGGAGCAAGTTTTTATCCAGGCAATGGATGATGATATGAATACTGCAAAAGCAGTAGCAGTACTTTTTGACCTCACTCATCAATGCAAAAATATAAATCTTACTCGTTCTGAACGAGAACAGGCTGCTCTTATGCTGGTCAAATTAGGAGAGGTCCTTGGCTTTTTCCAAAATCTTAGTCAAAAATTGAAAGAAACGCTTCCAGACCTCTCTCAAGAATTAATCCAATTGTTAATTAACTATAGAGAATATGCTCGTAAAGAAAAAAACTGGGCTTTAGCGGATAAAATCCGTGAAGATTTAAACAGTTTAGGTATTGAGTTAAAGGATACTGCTGAAGGCTGTATCTGGACTTTAAAAAGTTAGGAGGAATTATGGCAAAAAACAAGAAAAAAATTATAACTATAGCCATTGTAGCAGTAATAGTAATAATAGCTCTTTATTTTCTAATCAGTGTTATGCAGCCATCTTCCTTGAATAAACCTGAAAGCATTGCCTGGGACGAAACTGGGGCAAGATTTCTAATTTCCAATACGGGTAATGGGAAAATTCTTTATACTACTGATTTCAATCAATATGATATCCTGATTAACGAAGGATTGACCAATCCCCGCGGTATTAAATTCAGAACTGACACTCTTTATGTGGCAGATAACACTGTAATTCAGGTTATAGATGTTAAAGGAGCAAAGATTGTAGAAAGTATTAATATTCCCGGTGCAAAAATGCTAAATGATGTTGAATGTGATAAAGAAGGGCTGCTTTATTGCACCGATACCGGAGCTGATAAATTATTTCTCATCAATCCACATACCAAAGAAATAAAAAGTTTCACCTCTCCTCTAATGACTAAACCCAATGGGATTGTTTTTGATGGTCCTCGTCGTCAGATGTTCATTGTCTGTTTAAAACCTGCTTCTCCTATTCTTGCTTTTAATATAGATACCTATCATTTTAGTATTTTCAAGGAAACTCTTTATGACAATCTGGATGGAATCGCCATTGATGATTTAGGCAGGATTTATTACAGCTCCTGGGGAGAAAAATGTATCTTTATGATTCCACAGGAACAGAATCGTACCATCATCTGGCAAAAAGAATTGAACGCTCCAGCAGATATATATTATCATCTTCCTACTAATGAGATTCTGGTTCCTCTTTTCGAGAACAATGAAATAAAACGGTTTAAAGCTGATTGATAAATAGAAGTTCACTTTCCCGTTCAAGCAATATAGAACTTAAAGATAAGTCCGTTATAAAATATTTTCCCTCAACTGACACTTATTGGCGAGAGTTTAAAGTCTATGAACGGGGATTGCCAATGGTGCCTGAACTTATATCTTATGAGGAACCTAAATGGATTGAAATTGGATATATAGAAGGGGAACCTTACTTGAATATGCTGCCGGAACCTGAATTAATATACCTTTTAGCGGATACCTTAGGCAATTTTCATAGGGCTACAAGAACTGATAATCTATGTCTCTGTCACTGGGATAATCAACCTTCCAATATTTTATATTCCCAAAATCACATTTGGCTTATTGATTTTTCTGAATCCAAGTTTTCTTTCCCTGAAGATGATATCACGCACTTACTTCTCTTCTGGTGCGCTGAATTTTCACCTGATATTTTATTAACTCTGATTGAAAAATTTATCTATCGCTATCAAATTCATTTACCTCTGAATGCTAATATATGGCAGGATGCTCTAGCTTGTAGTTTAAAACGTTTCAATCAAAGACGTTTTTCTTCTGGACATCCCTTGCACCATCTAAAAAAAGAACAGTTTAATCTCAATGTTTCCTATGTATCAAAGCTATTGAGTCCTTCAAGGTCTAATTAAATGCTAATAAATAATCTCGCCATCATAAAATCTTCAAATCAATTGAACAAGGAATTGATAAAATGACTTTTATAGATGTTTTGAACCTGGTTGGTGGTCTTTCACTTTTCCTTTATGGCATAAGTATGATGAGTGATAACCTCCAGGCTGCGGCTGGAAATAAGATGCGCCAGATCCTGAAAAGTATCACCGGTACACCTTTCAAAGGAATGCTGGTAGGACTTGGTGTAACAGCTATTATTCAAAGCAGTTCTGCTACCACCGTTATGCTCATAGGTATGGTTAATGCTGGAATTATGAGTCTCCAACAAGCTGTTGGAGTAATAATGGGAGCAAATATTGGTACCACAGTTACTGCTCAACTTATTGCTTTTAATATTGGAGACATTGCTTATCTTTTTGTGACCCTGGGTATGCTTGGTCTATTCTTCAAAAAAAGTAGAGCGATGGAGCACTGGAGCTTGATTATTCTTGGCTTTGGATTGTTATTTGTAGGACTAAATGTGATGAGCAATTCTGTTATTGATTTAAAAAATTCTGTCTTTGCCCGAAATATCCTTGCTCAAGCAGCTGATTATCCTCTCTTAGCAATTTTTGCAGGAATGATTTTTACTATGATTATTCAGAGTTCTTCCGCTACAGTAGGAATTGTTCTGGTGCTGGCTAATACAAATTTGATATCCTTTGATGGAGCCTTATATCTTGTATTTGGAAGTAATATAGGAACAACTATAACCGCTTGGTTAGCAGCTTTAACCTCCAGTAGCACTTCCAAAAGAGTTGCTTTAATTCATACATTATTCAATATTATTGGCACTATAATCTTTGCCACTTTAACCTATTTAGGCTATTTTAATAAGCTTATAGATTTAATCACTCCTGGAAATGTGTATGCACATCAAAATGTTGCTCGACATATTGCCAATGCTCACACCTGCTTTAACTTATGTAACACTTTAATTTTATTACCTTTTTCTGGAATATTGGTTAAAATTGCTCAAAAACTTATACCACAAGGTCCTGAAGAAACTATTTCTATGGGAGAACCAAAGTATCTTGATTATCATTTGATTGATGATTCTTATCTCGCTATTGAACAATGTTTAAAAGAAATGAGAGAGATGCTTCGTTTAGTCAGACTTGAATTAAGAACCACTTATGAAGCATTCAAGGATAAAAACTACAAAAAACAAGAAAGTATTTCCAGAATTGAATCGGCTATTGATAACTTACAAAAGGAAATAACAAAATATTTAATTGCAGTAAATGAGAGAACCAATGCAGAAATTATTATTAAAAAGATACCTGCTTTACTTCATACTGTAAATGATATTGAAAAAGCAGGAGACCTGACTGAAGAAGCCAATTATATCCTTAATGAACTAATTCCCTCGCGAAACAATAATCTTACCGACGATTTAAAAAAGATGATTTATGACCTCTATCGTAAAGTTATGGATATGTTGGAACTATGCATTGAATATCTGGAAGAATTAAAACCAATTTATACCTATAAAATTATTGAACTGGAAGGAAGAATCAACGAAACTCATAGTTCTCTCCGCGAACAGATAATGGATTGTATTCAAAATGGAATATGTAATCCTGTCACTGGACTTCATACTATTGATTTTATAGATACTATGGAGAGAATTGCAGACAAACTAAAAAATTTGGTCAAGGCAGGCAGTCACGATTTCACTTATAATCATTTGAATGATAAACTCTGGGATATAAACAAAGCAGAATTGGATGACAATTAATCCTGTTATTCTACGCTTAAACTATTATGGGTAAGGTAATTAAATTTAATCTACTCCAATAACCTGTCTTAATTCTTTTATCTTTTTAGCAGCCAGTTCGCTGGCTCTAACTGAACCTTCTTCCAGGATTCTTTTTATATTATCTGGTTGAGAGATAAGTTCATTATATCTCTCTCTTAATGGTGTTAATTGAGCATTTAAAACTTTAAATAGCTCTTCTTTTGCTTCTTTCCAGCTCATCCCTCCAGCCAGATAGCGTCTACGCAATGCTTCCGTCTGTTCTGGAGTGGCAAAACTACGATAAATGGCAAAAATAGTGCAAGTTTCCGGGTCTTTTGGTTCTTCCACCGTCTGAGAGTTTGTTTTAATTCTCATCACCAACCGATAAAGTTCTTCTTCCGAAGCAAACATCGGAATAGTATTTCCATAACTTTTGGACATTTTGCGTCCATCCAACCCCAAAAGAGTCCTGGTTTCCTCTCTGGCTATAGCTTGAGGAATCTTTAAATAATCCTTACCATAGTTATAATTGAAACTTTGAGCTATATCCTGTGCCATTTCTATATGCTGAAACTGGTCACTTCCAACAGGGACATAATCCGTATCAAATAAGAGAATATCTGATGCCATTAAGACAGGATAGGTATAAAGACCCATATTGACTCCATCATCAGCATCCTTTCCGCTTTCAAGATTGGCTTGCACCATCGCTTTGTAAGCATGAGCACGATTCATCAACCCCTTGGGAGTAAATGCCATTAATATGACCATTAGCTCAAAAGTTTGGGGTACCAGTGATTGTTTATAGAAAAGCACTTTCTCCGGGTTTAAGCCACAGGCTAACCATGCAGCTGCAATTTCCAGTGTCATTTTTCTGATTTCCTGGGGGTCTTTACAGGCATTCAATGCATGATAGTCAGCTATAAAATACCTGGCTTCGCAAGTCTTAGCCAGTTCTAAAGCAGGACGAATAGCACCGACATAATTTCCTATATGTGGCACACCCGTTGGTTTTATTCCAGTTAGTGCAACTTTCATTTTTCTCCTTCTTTAATCACTTCTCCAAATAAATCTGTTCCTATTGTATCTATTAATCTTACCGGATATATTTTACCTAATTTAAGATGGTCCCCTTTTACAAATGTTATTCCATCTACATCCGGTGCTTGAAACCAGGTTCTTCCAATATAATTAGCTTCTTCTATATCATCTGCAAAATCTTCTATTAAAACATAGGTAGTCTTACCTATATAAGATCCAAGCATTTCTTCCATAACAGGTTGGTGAAGATTCACTAATTGATTGAATCGTCTCTGGATGGTTCTGTCGGAAATCTGATTTCCCATTTTTGCAGCTGGAGTACCTTCTTCTCTGGAATAAGGAAAGATTCCCAGATAAAGAAAAGGAGTTGCGATAGCAAAATTCTTTAACAACTCAAAATCCTGCCTGGATTCACCTGGAAATCCTATCATTAAGGTTGTTCTAAGAACCGATTGAGGAAGCTTATGCTTTATCTCATCAAACATTTCTTTTAATTCCGTAGAACTTTTTTTTCTTCCCATAGCTTTTAAAATTGAATCAGAAATATGCTGAATAGGAATTTCAAAATAGGACAAGAGCTCTGGATGTTTTTCCCAGAGCTCCAACCAGGAAGTCTCAAAATGGTCAGGATGCATATAAAGCACTCTAATCCATTGATATTTATTAAGGTTTATTAGCTCTTCCAGCAATTCAGGCAGAGCTTTATAGCCATAGAGGTCTACCCCATAATTTGCTGTATCCTGTGCAATAACAATTAGTTCGGAATAATGATGATCCCCTTCATCTGCTAATTCTCTTGCCTCTTCCACTAACTTTTCTATAGGAATGCTTTTCATCTCACCCCGAATTGAAGGAATAGTACAATAAGTGCAGTGATTGGAACAACCATCACTAATGAGTAAATAACGATGATAAGCTTCGTCAATATAAGTTCTTTTATATTTTTCCTGAGAGGTAAGCCCGAGCCATTTTTCCATTGCTACAAAATCTTTCAATCCAATCCAGGTATCAACTTCAGGAAAAGCTTCCTGGAATTCTTCCAAACCTCTTTTCATCAAACAACCTGTAACGACA
Source organism: Candidatus Cloacimonetes bacterium ADurb.Bin211 (assembly GCA_002070045.1). Lineage (GTDB taxonomy): Bacteria > Cloacimonadota > Cloacimonadia > Cloacimonadales > Cloacimonadaceae > Syntrophosphaera. Next base: position 11,338 of record MWCN01000109.1, on the reverse strand, counting down.
AGTTGCTTTATCTCTCCTACTTTTTTCATTTCAACCAATTCTGAAAGAACCTGTTTCCCTTCTTTTAAAGCAGCTTCAATGAATGAACAGGTATTAACTAAAACCAGGTCTATAGGTTCTCGTTCATCCCAGGATTGATAACCTGCTTTTTCCAGAATATTAGCAAATGTCTCACTATCTACGAGATTTTTAGAACAACCTAAGCTTACTATATAATAATATTTCATTCCAGTAAATGAATAAAAAGCCCTGAACGCAGTTTTGGTTCAAACCAGGTGGATTTAGGAGGCATAATCTCTCCTGCATCAGCGATTCTCATTAGTTCATCTACTGATGTGGGATACATTGCAAAAGCTACAGCTTCTCTTCCACTATTGACTCTTCTCACCAGTTCTTCCAATCCTCTTATGCCACCTACAAAATCTATTCTTTTATCTCTTCTCGGATCAACTATCCCCAAAATAGGATTTAATAGATTATTTTGTAGAATTGAAACATCTAAAGAAGCTACAGGATTGTTGGCTTCCCAGGTGCCGAAACGAGGCCTAAGACAGTACCAGCTGTGCGCAAGATACATACCAATCTCATGCTTATGAGTTGGATTAAAAACTCTTACTCCCGATAATTTAGTTACTTCAAACTTATCTTCCACTAAATGCAAAAAAGTTTCTACCGTATGATTATTTAAATCCCGCACTATACGGTTATAATCATAAATCTTGAGCTGATTATCTGGAACAATTACTGCCATAAAGAAATTGAACTCTTCTTCTCCTGTATAATCTGGGTGTTGCTGACGACGTAATAATCCAACTTTAGCAGCAGAAGCTGTACGATGATGTCCATCTGCTACATACAGACAATCCAATGCTTCAAAACCTTTTTGAATAGCTTCAATATCATCTTTGCTATCTATTAACCATAGAGAATGACTGATACCATCATCAGCTACAAAGTCATATTCAGGAGTATGGCTTTTTTTAACTCTTTCTACCACTTCATTTATAGTATCTTGATGCTTGTAAGTCAAAAAAACAGGAGAAGAATGGGCATTACAGGCATCTATATGTCGGATACGGTCCTGTTCTTTATCTTCTCTGGTCAGCTCATGTTTTTTTATCACACCAGACATATATTCATCCACAGAAACCAATCCTACTAAGCCATTCTGTTCTCTTCCATTCATAATCTCACGATAAACATAATATCTGGGTTCAGTATCCTGTTTCATATAGCCCTCTTGCAGATAACGATAAAGATTTTCTCGAGCTTTAGCATAAACTGCTGGGTCATAGAGATCAATTTCCGGTGGTAAATCTACTTCTGGTTTTTCCACCCGGATGAAACTCAAGGGATGTTTTTGTGCTTCAATTCTGGCTTCATCTGAATCCATTACATCGTAGGGCAAAGAAGCTATCTCCGATGCATATTCAGGCAATGGACGGACGGCTTTGAAAGGTTTGAAGGTCGCCATGATTATTCTCCTATATGTTTTTTATTGATAATATACTTCTAAAACTTTTATCATATTTATATGGTCTTGAACACCTACTGTTTCACGAACTGAATGCATTGCCCAGAGAGGATTACCTACATCAACAACAGGAATGCCCAGACGAGAAGATATAATATGTCCTACAGTACTACCACAAAGTAAATCACTGCGAATAATATAGGTCTGACAGGGAACTTCTGCCATTTCACACAATCGTTTAAACCTTTGACTGCTCTCCAGATTAGTCGCATAATTATAATTCGCATTCCATTTTATTACAGGTCCTCCATTCATTGCAGGAGCATAACTAGGATCATATTTTTCCGGATAGGATGGATGATAGGAATGTGCCATATCGCCTGATATGAGAAATGACTTACTTAATATCCTCAGATATTCTTCGCGTGAATATCCTTTTGTAATAGCTATCCTTTCCAATATATTCTCTAAAAAAGAAGAATCAGCTCCTTGTCTCGTTTCAGAACCAATTTCTTCATTGTCAAATAAAGCAGCTATACAAGTGCTCTCAGGATTTTCAACTTCTAATATAGCACTTAAAATAGAATGAGTCATTCCCAAATTATCCAATCTGGCACTCATTATCAAACTCTGGTCTAAGCCACAAAGTTCGGCTGGTTCAAAATCATATAAAAATAGCTCACTCCCAAAAATATCATCTATAGCAACTCCTAATTCGGCGGATAAAGCTTCCATTAACGGATTTTTATCGCTTTCTTTACTCTGTAATATCGCTTTGAGATGAGTTTGCCTATTATATTCAAAACCTTTATTTATCTCTCTATTAAGATGAAGTGCTGCATTGGGTATTACTGCTACTGGTTGCTTCAAATTTACTCGTAGAATTTTAAGATTATCTTCTTCTTTAACTGCAACTCTTCCTGCAATTCCTAAACTGCGATCAATCCAGGAGCTTATTATTGGACTTCCATAGACCTCTACTGATATACTTGTGATACTATTTTCAGTTTTTATGCTTTCAGGTTTTATCTTCAAACTGGGACTATCTATATGAGCAGCACCAATTTTATATCCTGTATCCAGAAGATTGTTGCTTCCTAAAGTGAATGCTACAACACTTGTATCACGACAAACATAATATTTATCACCATCTTGCAGTGACCATTGTTCTTCTTCTTTTAATTCCTTAAAACCACTTTCTTCCAGCCTTATAATTATTTCGTTGGACGCTTGTATTGCGGTTGGTGAATCATTAAGAAAGTTCAGAAAATCCACAATTTTCTTATTCATTTTTTTTCTCCTGGACTATTTTAATATTGCCTTCTTATTTTATACCCTAAAACCTGTCAAAGAAATTAAAGCCTATAATTATTATTTTGAATCTTATATCTCCAATAAATACAGAACAAATTATACAATCTAACATATTAGATACCAATTATATATAAATACATAGTGATGGATAATTATAATGAAACATTTTGAAAAATACCTAGATTAATATATCTTGAATTTTCATCCAATGATTTTTTAGCTTGACATCGATTTATTCTATATAATCTTTTCTATAATTAGCATAATAAGATAAGTTATGTTGTATATCTCTTTTTATTTGTAATAAGTTACAGATTGAAAGAAAGAAGGATAAACGCCTGGCTTATTTGTTATTTTGCTAAAATATTTATCTATATGAAGGAGTTAAGGACAATGAAAACAAAACTTTTCTTTATCGCCCTGTTTTGTTTGTTTTTGTTTATCTTTGGTGCTTGTCAAAAAGATGATGAGAATCATCAACCGATTAACACTGACATTGTAACCGCTCTGAATAATTACTGGCAGTATCAAACAGATTTAACTTCAACTTTAGAATCACATGATGGCACAATGAATAATATTCAAAATGCCATTCTAAATCTAGGAAATAAATCAAAAAAACAGGACCCATTCACTGAAATTGATGGTATGGTAGACGACTATTATAATCAGTGTAATGTCATTGCTGATCATTTTTCTGTTTTAGTTCAAGCGGAAGATGCCATTGTTCCTTATGGAGAGAGTAAAGGATTATTATCAAGTGTGGCAAAAGGTATTTATAATAAGGCAAAGGATACAGTTGTATCTGGTGGAAGAATGGTGCGTTCTGGTTGGAGAGTTTTAAGTGGTAAAAAAAGTATCCGTCAGGTTTTAAATGACCCTGAATCTGGCATTCCATTACTTTCAGGCTGGGCAGAAACTATTCAAAAACGTAATAATGCTCGTGATGCTAAGATTCGGGAAATGATACTAAACTGGAATCCAAACACTTCCCCTGAAGATTGTAATTATACTATCCCTTATGATGACTTACCTGGTAATACTCCTCAGGAAAAAGCCAACGCTTATCTTAATTTAAGTGATGAAGACCCTATAAAAATGCAAACTCGCTCCGGTGTTATGTTATGGAGCGATGATGAAAGACAGGCTACGGCTGAAACAGCAAAAGAACTTGGAGAAACAGGAGTTAAAGCTGTAGGCGATGCTTATGGTGGAGATGCTGGTGAATGGACCAATGAAGTACTGGATCAAATGATGGAAGAGGATGAAACTCCTCAGGATGCTGGAACTCTTAATCTCAATGTCAATTCTTCAGAAAGTGGAAATCCTCCTATTGAAACAGGTAAAACGCTAATTATTTCCCGCTCTAATATGCCTGAAGATGATCCGCGCATTACTATCATTATGAATGCACCTCAAAATCTGGAACAACAGTTACCTGAAGGAGAATATCAGGTTATTGCCCTCGCTCAAGATTTTATCCGGGGCGTATATGATAATCTGCAAATAGCAAGAGCGGGATTGACTGAAGTTGCTACCAATCTTCTCAAACTTTCAGAAAATGCCATCATTATTGAAGATTTAACTGTTAATGAAGGATGCATAACCGTTAATCAACCAGTTCATGCTCATATTACCTGTGTTAGCACTGTTGGACAGGCTCTTTCTTTCCAGTGGTCTGTTTCCGGAGGTAATTACACTGGTTTTAAAGCAAATGGAACGGATTTAACTTTCACTCCTACAGAAGAAAAGGAATACACCATCTTAGTTGAAATTTCCGATAATTTAGGTAATCATAAATCCAGAAGCATTTCTATTGCTTCGTCTGGAGGAAGATTAGTTATTGATGATTGGGAAATTGTATCTGAAAACTTTAGTGATGAGAAACTCAATCCTGGAGAAAGTGCTACTATTAAACTCTTTGTTAGTAATACCGGTACAACAGACCTGACTGGTTATCACAATGTTTTAGCTTCAAGTGGTTTTTCTTCATCCTTTAGCCCTTCCAATGTATCTATTGAAGCCGGAGAAACCCTACCTGTAAGCGTGCCAATCACTATTAATAAAGAACTTAGCCAAAATCAACTGACTCTTCAATATCAATTTACCACTCAGAATGAGAACAATGACAATGTACTCATTACTGATACGATTGAGCTTCCAGTTGAATTTTATGTCACCATAGATGAAATCTCTGATCTTGTCACTGACCGTATAGTTAATATCAGTGGAGAAATTGCTAATCCACAATTGACAACTGCTTTACTAATTCTGGATAATGATAGCGAGCATGCTTTCGACCTCAATGTGGTTAATGGAAATTTTTCTCAGGAAATAGTATTAACCGGTTCAACTGAGGAAGTTCAGCATTCCGTTTATGTTGTAGCTGTTTCTGGAGCTCTGGTAGCTGAAAATACAATGACTTTTTCTTCATTAGTACCTTTAATGGCTTTGCATTGTACTTTGACCTGGGATACCTATGGAACGGATGTTGACCTCTGGGTTACTGACCCTAATGGTGAGAGATGTTACTATGCTCATCGTCAAACAGCCAGTGGTTTATCCCTGGATGTTGATGATGTGAATGGCTATGGACCTGAAAATATTACTACTTCAACGGTTATTCCTGGCGATTATGTCGTGCAGGTGCACTATTATAGTGACCATGACAGTGATAATGCTATAGGTACAAATTCTCTCGTGGTAATCCGACAGGGAGATCTAGCTCCTGTTAATTATTATGGCTTTTTATCCGATAGCGGTGATTTATGGGATGTGACTACTTTGCATTTTGATGCAGGAAAAGGATGGAGTATTAAAGTTACTGATAAGCACTCTAAAGTTAATGCTTCCACACTTCCTCCTAAATAATGCCGGAGATGTTATCTTAATTATATAGCTTATCACTTGTTTTTCTAAATAGTGATGGCGAAGTGAATATATGTAATTATCTTTTTAATAATATATAAAGAAATAGTTAGGTAGATTATTCAGTTGGATAGAATAAAAAATGTTATCTGGTGACTGTTAATATTCTACAAAACATACCATAATAGACCTAAACGCTGCTATTCATATAAATTGAATAGCAGCGTTTTCTTTGGAGATGAACCTACTAATTTCCATCCCAAATAAAAAAATAGATATTTGATCGCTAATATTTTTTTATATAGCATAAGATATTTTAAAGCTAATAACCCTATTCTTAACAAAATCATCAATCTTCTTAAATCCTTTTTCTTTCACCTAGTTGTGATATATTTCTCTGTCCTTTCACTTCCCCATTTTCAACCAATTTTAGTAATCTTTTTCAGATCAAGTAATTATAGTGCTCTCCTATCTCTTTCCTGACTCTCTCCTATTACTTTTGACAGGGAAGAGCTAAGATAAAGGCAGGATAGAGATACTATCAAGTATTTCAAAAATATTGAGTATATTAAATAATCAATGAAGATAACTAGGGACTTTATAAAGAAATAGTAATACATAAAGCTATGGATTGCTGGAGTTGGACTTGACAAAAATTTGATTATAGTTTAAAGTAAATAATAATAAAATCTTGATAAGGGATACAGATGACTAAGAATGAAACAAATATGAATAATAGAACAAAGCAGTGGCAACACCTGGCAATTCTATTGGCAGCTCTGGGAACAGGTTACCATCTTCATAGTGTTGCCTGGGAATTGGCAGGACTTTCAGCAGTAACCCTGTTGCTTTTCTTTGTGCCTATTGCTCTGGGAAAACAAAATCAACTCCGTATTCCTATAGCCATACAACTCATTCTATTAACAATGAGTTATTTACCTATTATTTACTCACCTATAACATCTATCTCACATTTTGAATTTATACTGCATTGTGGTTCATCACTCACTACTGCGGGAATAGGCTTTCTGTTAATATATTCTCAGAGCGGTTATGATATGGGAGAACCGGTTTTAACCATATCTTTTATTGCCTGGTTTACTCTCTGTTTTGCTATAACGGCAGGAGCTTTATGGGAAATTGTGGAATTTATAATAGATTCTCTTTTTAAGACTGATATGCAAAGTTCTCGCTATCTTGAGACCATATATGGAATAAAGGATACTCGTCTGGGGGTTTTAGATACTATGCAGGACTTATTGATTAATGGAATTATATCTCTTCTCGCATTTTATGCAGTTAAGATAGGAATGGGTATTGCTTATAATAGAAAAAATAAAGATATAAAACTAAAAGTTGACGAAGCGATAGAATAATTTTTACTCTATTTCAAGTAAAAAAGAGAAAGAAGATATTGTCAGATTTTGCAGAATTTCTGCAGGTTATAATTAAATGACAATATCTTCTTTTTTACTATTTCCTTAAATGTGCTAAGTCCAGTTATCTTTTATTTTTAGTAGCAGCATAATCAAAGAGAGCATCCATCGTTTCATATTTATTTAAAAGATTAATAGCGGTCTGGAGCTGTTTATCCAAGCCAATACTGGCTTTATATGCTTCCGAATCGCCATAAACATTACGGATAAGTTCAGATTTGAGCATAGTCCGGATATAGGTATCAGTGCTATCTAAATCAGCCTGCGTATAGGATATACCTTTATCTTTGATATAATTCAAGAAACGATTTATAAGCTCGTCTGTTACCAAAAAGTTTTTATCCAGTTTATGTTGATGTTCTACCATATAATCCACTGCGAAATTAAAGAAAGCATTTTGACGGCGAAGCTCCATACCAAAATTGGTCATTAAATCTGCATCTACTTCAATATCAGGAGTGATACCTCCACCTCCATACACTACTCTTTTGTTAACAGTATAATATACTTGCTGTAGGTTCTTCTCCTTTTCGGCTTCCCGGTCCTTTTCAGTTACTTCTTTACCCAAGAGTATTTTATCATTTATGTTTTTATGAATACACCGACCTGATTTGATATAATAATAGGCAGTGGTAACCTTAAGACCTCCTCCATTCATCAGAGGAATTAGCTGTTGCACGCTTCCTTTGCCAAAAGTAGGTTTACCAATGACTAATCCTTTATCCCAATCTTGCATAGAACCAGCAAATATTTCCGAAGCACTAGCGGATGCTTCATTAACCAGCACGATAATAGGATAATTACGAGATTTTGTATTGTAACGCGTGAAATATTGACGATTGGAAGTTGGAATTCTACCTTTCGTTTCTACCACCAGTTTATTAGGTCCGATAAATTCATTTACAGTATCTACTGCCTGGTCTAATAATCCTCCGGGATTCCAGCGTAAGTCTATGATAAGAGATTTTATACCTTCATTTTCCAGGGCATTCAAAGCAGCTCTAAGTTCTTGAACGGTATTTTCGTTGAATTGACTGATACGGATGTATCCAGTTCCGTTATCCAGTTTAAAGAAATAAGGAATACTCTTTATTTTAATCACTTCACGAGTAAGTGTAAACTCCAGTGGTTTTTCCACTCCTGGTCTACTTATTGTAATGGTCACTGTAGTTCCAACTTCACCCCGCATATGTTTGATTGCTTCATCGGTACTTGCACCAATAAGACTGATATCATCCACTTTAATAATTCTATCGCCCGAAGTAATCCCCATTCTATATGCAGGAGTTCCCTCAATAGGTGAAATAACCGTAATGTAATCCCCTATCTTATCTATCTGAATACCCAGTCCGCCAAAAGAGCCTTTAGTAGAAGTAGTAAATTCTTCAAATTCTTCTTTAGGGAAATAGGTAGTATGAGGATCGGTGGAACCAAGCATACCATCAATGGCTGATTTAATCAGGTCTTCATCTTTGAGCTCAGTTACATAGTTTTGTTTTAGTTTTTGAAGCACTTCACTAAAAAGCCCCAGTTGCGAATAAAGATCGCTACCAGATGATTTACTTTGAGCAAAAAGACTGGTGGCAGTAAATAGCATTGTTGCTGATAGAATCCATATAACAACAATGATAATAAGTGCCTGGTGTTGTTTTTTATTATTCACATTGAGCTCCTATATAGTCTAAAACTTTAGTTAATATCATATTATGAATGGTCTCCTTAGGCAGAGAAGCATCCAGAACCACAAACCGTTCTGGACATTCCCTTGCCAGAGCAAGGTATTGATTACGCACACATTGATGAAAGTTATTATTCTCACTTTCTAAACGGTCGGGATGACGGTCTTGTATCCTTTTCCTACCTTCTTCCACAGATAAGTCAAGAAGAAAAGTTAAATCTGGCTTCGTATGATAAGTAGCAAAATCGGTAAGAATCCGGATAAACTCCATATCTAAAGATCTTGCTGCACCTTGATAGGCAAAAGTGGAATCGTAATACCGGTCACATACGACAATTTTACCATCTTTTAAGGCTGGCAAAATCCATTCACCTGTATGTTGAGCACGGCTTGCAGAATAGAGAAGCAGTTCTGTTTCAGGTAACATTTCTCTATGTCTGGGATTAAGCAATAGGTCTCTAATTTCTTCGGCAATGGGAGGACCACCCGGTTCGTGAGTGCAAAAAACTTTGTAATTATGATTTTCTAAGGCAGTACAAAGTAGAATTGTCTGAGTGCTCTTACCGCTTCCTTCAATACCTTCAAAAGTAATAAATATTCCTTTCATAAAAGCCACTTAAATTATCGTATCTATCTTGTAAAGTTCATCGTTTGGCTCGGGGGCATCTATTAGAAAATGTGCACCCCGGCTTTCCTTGCGCATTAATGCACTACGAATAACTGCAATGGCAATAACCGCCATATTCCGAGTTTCCACCACTTCTCTTCGCACCGCATTATGCTGGTAAAAATTGTTAACTTCGTTATATATATTTTCTATACGAGACAGAGCATATTTTAATAAACGACGGGAACGACGGATGCCAACATAGCCATCCATAATAGTCCCAAGAATTTCACGATTGTGAGAGATAACCACCCATTCATGCTCATTGAACTCTTCCATTTGTTTCCAGGGAAGGATTTCTGGGAAGGTCACTTCTTCCAGATTGGAAGGATGATTTCCGGCTCGCCAGCCAATTACTAAAGCTTCCAGTAAAGAATTAGATGCCAAACGATTTGCACCATGAAGCCCAGTGCAGGCTACTTCTCCAGCAGCAAATAAATTTTTAATATCAGTTATACCATCAATAGTGGCTAACACTCCTCCACAAAAGAAATGAGCTGCAGGAAAAACAGGAATTGGGTCTTTAGTAAAATCAATGCCATAACTTTTTAATTTACTATCAATGTGAGGAAAATGCTTATGCAATATTTCAGCAGGAATGCCTGTAGCGTCTAAATAGCAAAATTTTTCTCCTCTCTTTTTCAATTCTGCATCAATAGCTCTTGAAACCACATCCCGGGGTGCAAGATTACCTTGCGGATGATATTTTTCCATAAAAGTGCTACCATCTTGTAAACGTAGGATAGCACCTTCTCCTCTCAAAGCTTCGCTAATGAGAAAAGTTTCACCAGTATGTGACCAGAACGCGGTGGGATGAAATTGGACAAATTCCATATTAGCCAGACGTGCTCCAGCTAATCTTGCCATAGCCATCCCATCACCAGTTGCAACATCTGGATTGGTATTATGAGCGTAAATGCGAGCAGCACCTCCAGTCGCAAGCATAGTTTTACGAGCTTTGAAGATGCTTATCTCTTTGGTGGCATCATCCATAATATAAGCACCCCAGCAGGTAATTCCTGGAATGAAGCCATCATCCTGAACAATGTGATGCTGTGTTATAAGGTCTATGGCAATATGATATTCATAAATGTCTATATTAGGGTTTTCGCGACAACGCTTGGTTAAAGTTTCCATTATTTGATGACCAGTAGAATCTTCTGCATAAGCAATACGGCGAAAAGTGTGACCACCCTCCATAGTAAGAGAAAGGTTCTCCAAACAATTATCATAGGTCTCATCTTTACGCGTAAAATCTGTCCCCAGGTCAATCAAATATTGAATAAGTTTTGGACCTTCCATAATAATCTGTTGAATAACTTTCTTTTTCCCGAGTTCAGCTCCTGCTTTATAAGTATCTTCAATATGTTTTTCAAAGGAATCCTGAGGGTCCAGAACAGCAGCTATCCCACCTTGAGCATAGTCGGTATTACAATCAAATAAACTCTTCTTGGTAATAATGGCAACTTTACCCCAGCGTGAAACTTGAAGAGCATATGTTAGACCAGCAATGCCGCTACCAATTACCAGATAATCATATATTTTCGTTGTTCCGTTCATCTATGTATTTCACCATTACGATAGCATCCTCAATCGGTTCACTATAGTAATTTTTTCTTTTCCCGATGGGATGGAAATCAAATTTCTTATATAAGTCTTGAGCAACCATATTGGAAGTCCGAACATCCAGGAAGAACATTCGGATTCCGTTATCTATTAAATAATTCAAAGTTTCTTTCAATAAATAAGTGCCCAGTCCCTGATGCTGGAATTTCGGATCAATAGCAAAATTAAGGATAACTCCTTCATCCAGAACCGTGTGATAAACTATATATCCTTGCAAGACTTCATCTTCACAGATTACCCAGGAATAAGTGCAAGGAGCTTCCATAAAAGCTTCT
>MWCN01000108.1 GCA_002070045.1 Candidatus Cloacimonetes bacterium ADurb.Bin211 | reverse complement strand
TGCTTATAGTATGCAGGTACCGGCAGGAACTCATAGTGTTACTGCCAGTGCACCAGGTTATGATTCGGTTACTCAATCTAATGTGATTGTGGTAACGGGTCAGACCACTACCGTTAACTTCATACTTCCTCCGAGCAGTACCGTCATCTTACTGGAGGATAGTTTTGAGACCTATGAGAACTTTGCTCTCACCTTTGCTCCCTGGACCTGTGTGGATGTAGATCAGAGTGCCACTTATGGTATCCAAGGATATAGTTTCCCCAATTGTTATTCACCTATGGCATACATTATCTTTGTGCCCTCAGCTACTACTCCTCCACTTACTGCTACAGATGTAACTCATACTGGAAATAAGGTTGCTGCCAGCTTTGCCTCCACTACTCCTCCTAATAATGACTGGTTGATTACTCCAGTGCTTAACGGACCGACTCAGATAACCTTCTGGGCACGCTCTTATACCGCTCAATATGGATTGGAAAGATTTAAGGTAGGAGTATCTACTACGGGAACCAATCCTTCCGACTTCACTATCATCAGTGGGCCTAACTATATAGAAGCTCCTTTAGATTGGACCGAATACACCTATGAGATAGAAGGGTACACTGGTAATGCGTATATCGGTATTCAGTGTGTATCAAATGATGCCTTTATCTTCCTGTTAGATGATGTTACCGTTTTGAGTACTCCTTTAGAGGATCCCAATGTTCCAGTGCTGGCAACAGAGCTGCAGGGTAACTATCCTAATCCATTCAATCCAGAGACCACTATTCGCTACAGTGTGAAAGAGACCAGTCCTGTGACCATTGAGGTCTACAACCTCAAGGGACAGCTGGTACGCACACTGGTGAATGAAGTCAAGACAGCAGGTAACTATTCTGTGGTCTGGAATGGAAGAGATAATCATAATCAGCCTGTCTCCAGTGGTGTCTATTTCTATAAGATGAATGCTGGTAAATACAGCAGCACTAAGAAAATGATTATGATGAAATAAATATAAGTAACCATAGATTACCATAACTCCTTAATAGTAAAAGGTGTTATATGGTATAAAAAATATAAGGGCACGATACTCTACTCGTGCCCTTATTTCTTTTTGAGTATGATAATAATGGGGATTTTTAATTTTTATATTTGACGATTGTTTTTCTAAATAACTGAGAATAAGATTGATAAAGATAATAAAAAGAAGTAGCAAATTCTATGGAAGGGAATATCTGTGATGTACCTTTATCTATTGCTAAGTAAAGTATAGTGATTTTTCCTTCGCAATATAATAAGTTTATTCTTTAAAAACTAAGGTCAGAAAAACTTGGAAGATATAATCTACGAACTTTCATTTATCTGATAAAAGAAAGATAGGTACGGTGTCCAATGCAGATATCATCCACCTTAATGCTTACTTAAATTTCATACTCTAAATTTAAAGGAAACATTAAAATTATATAAAAATCGTATAAACTCGTAGCTTACAAACGATATTCCCCTTTTGTTGAACTTAAAAAATAATCTTGAGTATAAAAGTAAATTGGAAAATTAAACTTGACATCCAACTTATGTAAATATTTTAAAAACATATGATGTAATTTCTTTTTCAATTATATTTAAAATATAGCATATCAATACTATATAAAGAAAAACTAAGGAGATACCTTATGAAAAGACTCACTTTACTAATGGTGATGATAATCACCGTATGTCTGGCTTTTGCGGGTATTGATGAATATTATACTTTCAATGAGACAAGCGGAACCTACACTCCCATCGCAGGAACAGATGCATATATTTCCGCTGATGATGTTATTTCCTCAGCTATTCCCATTGGATTTACCTTTCCTTATGGGGAATACACTTATACAGAGGTTATAATATCATCAAATGGATGGATTAGTTTGGGTGCTTCTCAAACGAATAATAATATTTTGAACAATTTAACCTCTACAACAGTTGTTCCTGTTATCGCTCCACTTTGGGATGATTGTAGTCTGGTAGCAGGTACTTGTGAATATCTGCTTTCAGGCACAGCTCCCAATCGCATCTTTACCATTCAATATTCTAACTTGAAATGGAATTATAATTCAACTACTATGTTCAATTTACAGGTTAGATTACATGAAAGTGGTGAAATTGATATTGTTTATGGTTCTTGTACAGGGGATCCTTATTCTCCTACTGCTTCCATCGGAATAAATATGCTTCCTGGAGGTTCAGGCTGGTTCTATAGTGTGACACCAGGTACTCCGGCTACTGCTTCCACTACTGCTGAAAATAATATAGTTGGTGTTTGGCCTGGTGAAGGAACTATTTATGAGTTTAATCCTGTGGTAGCTGTTCCCAATGATTTAGCGGCTCTTTCTGTTACTGGGAACACCACTCCTACTGCAGGCCAGAGCTATGATTACATCGTAACTGTCCGTAATCGTGGTACTAATCCTCAAAGCACTTATCAAGTTAAATTATTATTAGGTACTCAGGAAATTGGTTCTGTTAATGGAACTGCCATTCAACCTGGAGCAATTTTGACTTACACTATACCCTGGACTCCTACTACTGCTGGTCCTGGTGTACTGTATGGTAAGGTGGTTTTAACCGGTGATCAAAATCCCAACAATGATCAAACTCCTCCATTAGAAATTGCTGTCCAACCAGAAGGAGTACAAATAGTAACTATCGGAGAAGGCGATGAGACGGCTCGAGTTCCAATGGATTTTTTCTGGAAGAACTCTCTGTTTGAATGCTTGTATTATCCTGATGAACTTGGTTTTACCAGCGGAACCATAGCTTCTTTAGCTTTCTATAACAACTTTGCTGATTCTCCTGCTAATGGAGCTACCAAGATTTGGTTAGGGTCAACTAATTTAGCAGATTTGAGTGCTGGCTGGATTCCCTCAACTCAATTAACTCTGGTATTTGACGGCAATGTTACTTATCCAGCTGGTAACAATACTATCACTATCCCCTTACAGACTCCGTATACACACAACACTGGAAATCTGGTAATGATGGTTCAAAGACCAATGGATACGAATTATTATTCTCCCTCAGATGTATTTTTAGCTCAGACTATTGGAACGAATCGGGCTTTAAACGTTCAAAGTGATAGTACACCTTATGATCCAGCTAATCCTCCAGCTAGCATTCCTCCAACTGGACAATTTCCTAAGACCACTATATTCTATATTGAACAAGGTGTAGAAAATGATCTTGCAGCCTTAAATATTAGTGGTAGCACATCATGTAAT
>MWCN01000107.1 GCA_002070045.1 Candidatus Cloacimonetes bacterium ADurb.Bin211 | reverse complement strand
TGCTAATTGCCAATCCCCGGAATTTCCCGTCCAGCCCTGATCTCCATTAAGACCGTTTAAAGAGTTTCCATTGTAGCCACCAATAGGATAGATTACATTCCAGGCAACTCCATTATTAGTAGAAATAGCTACATTGCCACCATCATATCCATATTCACAGGAATAATAATGCATAAATTGCAGTTGACTGTTTGTTTCCAATAAAAAACTGGGAGTATATAAATTATAATTCACATTAGAAGGATAATTTCCACTTAAAGTAGTTGCCCAAACTTTAGTTCCTGAGAAAGGAGTTACTTGAGAAGGATTACCCCAAGCCCAACCTGTTTCAGAACTGAAAGAACCATTATTTAGTTCAAAATCCTGATAGATTACAGGATTATTATAAGGAATACTAAAATAAGCAGTTGTGGAACTTCCATTGGCAGCAGTAGCAGTAAATAACAATGGGATCTGGTTAACAGAAACATCAAGCATAGAAGTATTAATAGAGAATTTGGTTTGATAAATATCGTTAGGACCGATTTTATCAAAATAGAGAAGCGGATTTTCAATAATCAGCTGTTGTAAAGTACTGCTTAAAGTTGCTTGAATACCTAATGCTTCTACATCTGCAGAATTTTCCAAATTAACAATCAGATTGAAGGATTCACCACTGCTAACCATACCGTCAAAATCATTCAGATGATCATCTACAAAAAATGAGTTATATCTTAAACAGGAAGCGGAAACCTGAAAGCTGAAATATCTTGTCCATTGCATTTCTCCAGATGTAATTAATAAATCAAAATTCAATACTTCGCCATCTGGACAGTCGCTGGAAATTGTAAAGGTATAAGGTTCTTTGTTTACACCATTCATTCCTGGTTCAATAGGATAATATTCAGCAGTGGCATTAGTTATTGTTACATATTCACTTGTAGTGCTTATCTGTCCGATAACATTTTCCGCTGCAAGATTCCCTGAATTTTGAATTTTAGCTCCCAATTCCACAATTTCACCTGGTTCACATATTCCATTCATATTGGTATCAGTTACATAAGTTGCTTCAAGAAGTAGATGAGCCATAGAATGATAAATAGGAACATTTGTAATAAATAATGCTTTCCCATTACTTAAGGGAGCAGCAGCTGTTGGATATGCATTGTTAAAAGTATATTCCAAACCTACTCTACCTGTGTGATCTTCTATTCCGATTGTGCAATAGTTTCCATGATTGTTTCCCGATTGAGAATCCACATTGTTAAATGTATGATATTGGAATTTGATAGGTCCATCACCAAAACTGGTTGGGTAGGCTGCCTGGTCATAAAGAATGCATTGAAAAGTTTCTACCGAGCTTCCATTTTTACCGTTTATCAAATTGTGCCATTCTATAACAAAACTATGATTACTACGATCAAACCAGGTATAAATTCCTCTGCCTGTCCCTGTTGCTAAATCATCCCAGAAAGGAGCAATCATAGGGTTGGGACCCATTGCTCCAGGTAGACGATAATTTCTAAATTCCGCATTAGCAGTAACCCCTAAAGCTATGAAGCCATTAGAGCAGATAGTTATTTGATTGTAAAGTTGGCCATAAAATCGAAAGGGGAAAGGTAAATCAACAACTTCCAAAGCATCAGAACCAACTTGATCGCCTTCATCACTACTAGTATAAGCATCCGAGATGGATACAAGAGTGCCCATACCTCCTTCGGAAGGAGAAATCCCATGCCAATCATAAACTGCTACTTCAGCATAAGCCGTATCAGTCCAATCATAAATTACATAACCATAAGCATCAGGTCCCAGGGGATCATTTTGAGTTACAACTCCAACAGTTAAAGTAAAATCTACAAATTGCTCAAAACCATCATTATTGTAAAGCTTTAAGCGCAAAGGTATGAGCATTCCAGGTAAAACTTCAGGTCGCGCAGAAAGAGCAAAACGGTTAGTTCCACAAGTTACTTGAATTCCAATTGCTAAAGTTCCAAATTCAGCATCAGCGTCACTAACACCTACTAAATCATTTTGCGTATATAAAACGCCCATAACATTATCTACATCCAACGCTCCAGAGTTTTTAACGCATATGCTAAATTCTGTTATTTCTCCTGGATCAAGATGCTGATTATTGTTATCTATCACAACATAGGAAACAAATTCTATCGCAGGTGCTTCTATAGGAATAAATTCGGAAATATGATAGGCAACATTGTTGGCATCTGTAAGATTCAAATATATTCTTAACATCGTTTGGTGAGGAGTATTAGGAGCAATCTGAATTACAATAGGAACTGTATTATTTCCTGTTTCTCCTCCCAAAATGTCTGGATAGATAACAGAGGAATTCAAAATAGTAATATAAGGACTGTTTGAGCTAATGCTGCCGTTAATACCACTAATAATATCAGTTCCTGTATTTGTTAAGCCAAAAAGAAGTTCAATTGTTTCGCCACTACTAGCAAGTCCATTTTCATTACCTTGTGATGGTGCTATATTATCATCATCAATAACTATAGTTCCAGGAACAAGTGTAGCGATATTTAACACCGGAATTGTCGTCTGATAAGGTTTAAAATTATGTTTGCTGATTGTTAAAGTTGCATTACCAGCAAGCATATTGGAAGGAAGAACTAAAATAGCTGTTCCATCAGCTCCTGTGTAATTGCGGGCTAAAATAATTCCACCCATATTTAAAACTACAGCAGCACCTTCTACAGGATTTCC
>MWCN01000106.1 GCA_002070045.1 Candidatus Cloacimonetes bacterium ADurb.Bin211 | reverse complement strand
TTAAATTCCACAATGCCAGTTATCTCTCCAGAAGAATTTCTTATAATACGTCCATAACTTCCTGGATCATCCATAATAGAGGTTAAAATAGTACAGGAAGCTTTTGTGGAAGTATGTTCATTATACAATTTTTGTAATGTCTCTGGTTTTAAAAGTGGTACATCACCACAGAGAATAAAGACATCATCGTTTCTTTCCTTAAACACAGGTTCAACCATCATAACGGCATGACCAGTGCCTAACTGTTCAGGTTGTTCTACAAATATTAAACGAGGGTCTTCTTCCAGACAAGCAATAACACTGTCTTTTTGATAACCTACTACTACAAATATTCTGGAACAATTAGCTTTTAATGCGGTATTAACTACCCTCTGAATTATTGGTTTTTCAGCAAAGCTAAAAGTGACTTTAGCTCGTTCAGATTTCATTCTTGTGCCTTTACCGGCAGCAAGAATTATAGCTGATACATTAGACATTGCTTAATCTTCCTTTTTTTCTATATCTTTCAAAAGGTTGGCTATACTTTTATGTAAAACTGGATGAATCAAATCTGGTGCAATAGAACACATAAGTTCAAGCACGAATTTTCTATTCGTAATCTCTGGATGAGGTAATATCAAATCTTTAGTATGTTTTACTTCATCTCCATAAAGTAAAATATCAATATCTATAATTCTTGGACCCCAATGTTCATATCTAACACGTCCCATCTGGTTTTCCAGGATTAAAGCTTTCTGCAAAAGCTCATTAGAAGAATAAGATGTTTCCAACTCTATAACTTGATTGCAAAAATCAGGTTGATTTAAATTACCTACTGGCTTTGTCTGGATTAAAGGAGAGCTTTTCAAAATATGGATATTAGGGTCCTCTGCAAGCTTTTGAAGAGCCCGCTGAACCTGAGTTTCAGGATTATTTAGATTTGAACCCAGACAGAGATAAGCAATCATTCCCGACTCCTTTGGACTTCCACTTCTACACTGCGTAAAATTCCCTGAATAGGAACCGATGGTTTTTGAATGCATAATTTCAATTTCCAGATCAGAGGAAAATCAGCCAGAAGCTTATCTGCTACAATGTTAGCACAATTCTCCAGAAGCAGAAATTGACGAGATTCCATAATTTCACGGATTTCTGCATAAACTTTGGTGTAATCAACTGTATCTTCCAATCGCTTAATCACAGAATCTGTTTCAGGATTTGTTTGCATTTCCAGATTAACAATAAAACGCTGTCCCAGCTTTCGTTCTTCATCATTCACACCATGATATCCATAAAATACCATATCATTCAATCTAATAATCATAATTTTTTCCCAATATGTACTTGCACTTTTTTTCCATATTTACGGTCTATCATTTTTAAGATAATATAACTTAAAGCTGTGGCTGCGAAAGCAATACCGATAGAGGCAAGTTCATCCAGCCAGATACTTCCAATAAAATAGCCGAGAAATAGACAAAGAATTGGTAAACCGAAAACAAGCAGTGAGGATATTATTCTTGACGAAGGTGCTATTTCCAGTTCAACTCTATCTCCTGGCTTTAGCTCAAGTTCACTCTCTACATCAAAAACTGCAGGTGTGTTGCGTCCGAAACAAAAGCTTTGCATTGCACAGGTTTTACAACCGCCACTACGGATAACTTCCACTCTCACTTTCCCTTCTTCCACTTCAATGACAGTTCCCACATCTTCTTGTGGATATTGACCTTTTTCATTATTCATAGTTTCAATTATCCTTCACTTTTTTTATCAGAAAAAGCTGCTGCAATCTTAAAAAATAATTCAGTAGTAGAAATACCTTCAAGATATGGTAAACTAAGAACTCTACCCCCATATCCTTGCACGATATCTGATCCTACAATATCTTCCGGCTTCCAATCTCCACCTTTTACCAGAATATCTGGTTTAAGCAAACGAATAAGTTCATAAGGAGTATCCTGCTCAAAAATAACTACAAAGTCAACACTTTGAAGTCCAGCCACCACAAATGCTCTTTCCTTTTCTGATACAATTGGACGCGGTGAACCTTTAATCCGACGAACACTGTCATCACTGTTTAAACCCAGAAACAAAATATCCCCCAGGGCTTTTGCTTGCTCCAGATATTGAATATGACCAGAATGCAAGATATCAAAACATCCGTTGGTAAAGATTATCTTTTTACCTTGCGAACGAAAATTATCACATAGATGAGCTGCTTCTTCCCAGCTCTTTATTTTATCTTTAATCATTGTAACTTGCTAGTAATTGTTCTATAGTAATACTGGCAGTTCCCTGGATGCCACAAACAGCTCCAGCTGCATGATTGGCAATATCAGCTGCTGTATAAATATCAGCACCACTGATATAAGCCAGGGTCAAGACACTGATGACCGTGTCACCTGCGCCAGAAACATCATAAACCTCTCGTGCACAGGTGGGAAGATGGATGGGTGCACCTCTACCTTCAAAAACATACATTCCAAGGGCACCTCTGGTGACAATTAAGTTCTTAATATTCATTCTCATTTTAAAATCACGAGCTTTTTGTATGAATTCTTCTTCAGTTTCAAATATCTTTCCACTTATATTTTGTAATTCTTTATAGTTCGGCTTAAAGATGTCCACATCTTTGTAAGAAGTGAAATTCTTATGTTTAGGGTCAACTGCCACAGGTATGATGTTTTCTTTTGCATATCTGAGAGCTTCTTCAATGACTTTCTCAGTTAGCAGACCCTTATTATAATCTTCTATAATCATAGCATCACACTTACTTAGCAATCCCTCCAGATTGGTTAAAAGCTTTCGCATTATTTCAAGATTTATATCAGTCTTGGTCTCATAGTCAATACGTACAATTTGCTGATTAATTGCTCCAATACGCGTTTTCAAAGTAGTAGAACGAGAGGAGTCTATAATCAATCCATCAGTATCTATATCTTTTTCCGTTAAAAGTCGGATGAGGTCATTGGCAGCAGCATCTTTTCCAATAACTCCTAAAAGTAATGGTTCTCCTCCAAGAGTTCTGATATTAAGAGCCACATTGGCTGCACCACCTAAACGAAATTCTTCTTTTTGCACTTCCAGGACAGGAACAGGAGCTTCAGGAGAGATTCGTTCTACTTCACCCCAGACATAATGATCTAACATTACATCACCTAAAACCAGGACTCTCTTTCCTGAAAAATTTTTGATAATATCAGTTTTCATTCTTTCTCCAGAGGATAATTTCCATCAAAACAGGCATAACAGTATTCATCTGGCTCTGTTAGACATTCTCGCAAAGATTTCATATCCAGATATTTTAAGCTGTTAACTCCAATTCTTTCCTTCATTTCTTCCAGTGAATAACGATTAGCTGCAAGTTCTTCTCTATGAGGAGTATCTATACCATAATAGCAAGAAAAACAGATGGGAGGACAACCTATTCTAAGATGAATCTCTTTTGCACCGGCTAATTTTATCATTCTCACAATTTTTCTGATTGTTGTTCCACGCACTATAGAATCATCTACGAGCACAACTTTTTTCCCTTTAAAGAAATTGGGCAAAACATTAAATTTCTGACGAACACTCTCATCGCGGATAGTTTGTTCTGGTTTGATAAAAGTTCTGCCAATATAGTGATTACGAATGAGCCCTAAAGATAGCGGCAATCCGCTGGTTGCTGCATAACCTACTGCCATAAAATTTGCAGAATCTGGAACTGGAACAACACAATCAGCTTCCAGACCTTTATCCTGTTCAGCTAATTTGCGTCCTATATCCTCTCTTACTTCAAAGACATTTTCCCCAAAATGATAGCTATCTGGACGAGAAAAATAGATATGCTCAAACACACAATAGCTATGATGATTTTGCTGTCTGTATTGAGCAGGATTATTTTCTATTATCTTTACTCCATCTGCATTAACTTCAATAATTCCAGCAGCGGGAACTTCACTTCTTCCATTTACATCCAGAATATCCAGAACACAGCTTTCTGAAGCAACCACTACATCGCCATTGTTATTTTTTCCCCATATCATAGGTCGGATAGAGAGAGGATCACGAAACATAAAAAGTTCTCTCCTGGTGCAAAATACACAGGAATAGGCACCTTTGATATCTTTCATCAGACAACGGATAGCTTCAACCACATCTTTATTTTTAGCTATTATCTGCCAGGCAAGATATTTAACTAAAAGTTCTCCATCATTATCGCTGTTAAAATATACATTTTCAGCTTCTAATCTGGCTCGTATCTGGTTATAATTCACCAAATCTCCATTACTGGCAAGAGCATAGCTGGGACCGAATAGCGTTTCTACCAGATGAGGTTGCGTATTGAATTTTGTAGCTGATCCTTTAGTTGGATAACGAACATGACCTACTGCAATATAACCTGGAAGTGTTTTAAGTACTTCATCAGTAAATACTTCTTTTACCAGACCCATACTTTTATGTAAATGAATTACTTTCCCATCACTAACAGCTAAACCACAACTTTCTTGTCCTCTATGTTGCTCGGCAAACATTCCCAGAGCTGCTATACGAGCAGCTTCCTGATTGCCATATATACCAATAATACCACACATCTATTATTTATCCTTTCTAAAGCTTAATTTACTTTCCTGGTGTTCCAGTAAACGCAGAATATTCGGATAATGCTTATATATTATCAATAATACAACCGTTAACTCAAACCAGGGAAAAGCATATTCTTTCATTACTAATATATTCCAGAGAAAATCTATGATAAAGAAGGAAAATGCTGTCACTATAGAACCCAAAGAAACATAACGAGTTATAACCACAACGACTAAAAATACTATTAAAGATATCAACATTGGGATAGTATCTAGGTAGATAAACACACCCAGTGCAGTAGAAACTCCCTTTCCACCCTTAAATCCAAGAAATACAGAATACATATGTCCTAAAATGACCATTAAGACTGGAAGATTAAAAATAAAGGGATTCAGTGGATTTTCACCCATCAAATAACTGAATTTATCTGGAACTACTTTATATACCAACCAGGCAACTATAAAGCCTTTAAGAAAATCTAAAATCAAAACTGCAATACCAGAAAGAGCACCGTAAAGTCTTAATGCATTAGTAGCTCCAATATTGCCACTTCCACCTTTACGGATATCCTGATGATGGAAAATCTTTCCAATTATATAGCCAAAAGGTATACTACCTATAAGATAGGCACAAACACAAAGGATTATCCAGAGTAAAGTTAAGTTCATTCTGCCATCCTTTCATTTTCAGGTTTCCCCTTGAAGATAAGCTTAATGCTTACTCCTTCAAAAGAGAACATTTCCCGGATTTGATTATTGAGATAACGGCGATAGTTTTCTGTCACCAGAGCAGGTCTTTTACAAAAAAACACGAAAGTAGGAGGTTTGACTCCTGCTTGCGTCACATAATATATCTTAATTTCCTTCCCAGAACGATGAGTAGGCGGATGTTTTTCTACTACGGTTTGCAAGAAACGATTTAATTCACTGGTAGGAATGCGTTTCTCACTTTCCTGTTCTATCTCAACAACTGTTTCCATTATCCGATTTATTCTTTGACCAGTTTTAGCTGAGATAAAAAGCACTGGAGCAAATTGCAAAAATGGCATCTTCCGATAAAGCTCCCCAATGTATTTACCTGTCGTTTTACTATCCTTTTCTACTAAATCCCATTTATTAAAAACAACTATAATCTCTTTCATTTTCCTGCGAGCATAAGAGGCAATTTTTACTTCCTGTTCTGATATTTCTTCATCTGCTGCAAGAACAAGAACAACTACATCAGAACGATCTACTGCTTCAATAGCTCGCATAACACTAAAATATTCAACTCCATAATCAACTTTAGTTTTGCGCCTTAACCCTGCTGTATCTACCAGCACATATTCTTTACCATAATAGCGAAAATAGCTATCTACTGAATCTCTGGTCGTTCCTGGAATATCAGTTACAATCTGTCTCTCTTTACCTAAAAGAAGATTTACAATTGAAGATTTCCCTACATTTGGTTTTCCCACCACGGCAATTCTGGTTGGTCCACTTTCTTGATTTTCGCTAATGGATTGAGTTTCAGGAATAAGTTTTAAAACCTCATCCAGAAAGTTGCCTATATTTCTACCTTGAATGGCAGATACTGGAAAAGGCTCACCCAGACCTAACTGCAGAAAGTCATAGAGTTCCCATTCATATTTTTCGTTATCCACCTTATTAGCAACCAGCAGAACCTTATCTCTATGAGGATATAGCAATTTGGCTATTGCTTTATCTATGTCCGTTGTGCCAGTTTGTGCATCCACCAGAAATAAAATTAAATCAGATTCATCTATAGCGAGAAGTGCCTGATGCCGAACTTTTTTTGCCAATTCTTCGTTATCATCAAAGACAATACCCCCCGTATCAACCAATTTGAAGATTTTCCCATTCCATTCAACATCTTCATATTTTCGGTCGCGAGTTATACCTGCTTCTGCATCTACAATAGCCGATCTCTTACGACATAGGCTATTAAATAGCGTGGACTTACCTACATTTGGACGCCCTACGATGGAAACTATATATTTTCTCATTAAATAGTGAACTTCCTGCTTACTTTTGATACCAGTCTTTTCTTTAAGACTATTTTGTCAATGAGCGATTGGTTCATATTTTACATATAAAATCATTTATGCCTATTAATCTTATACTGCTGAAGCTTACTCTTCATTTAATCTATTTTTTCATCCATCTTCTATTAACTGATTCATCTTATTTAGACATTAACTAATAAAGTGTTGCCCTATAGAATAATGGCTTCATTATAGAACATTTTTTATCTGATAATCTCAGTAATAATCATAACTGCTTTGAATAAAGTCTATATTTTTTATAAATAACACCGCCAACTCTTTCGTTTTCGGCACGCATTTTTAGGTTATCTTCCAGCACATGATGAGAGTCAATAATTTCAAAGCCAGCTTCATAAGCCGATTTTAATTGAGAATAACCGAGCAAAACATCTACTCCTTTACCCCTATATTCTTCTTTAACTGCACCCAGGTAATTATCCAGTTGTTTACTTTTCTTTGCCGCTTGCATCATATAGAAAATACCGAAAGGAAGTATGCGTCCTTTTGCTTTTTTAATACCTTCACTCATATTAGGTATAGAAACGATAAAACCAATGATTTGTTTATCGGTTGTTTCCACAGCTTTTATAAAGCGTGGGTCAAGAAGAGGCATATAACGGTCTGCCATAGATTGAATCTCTTTTTCATCCAGAGGAGTGTAACCATAGAGAACCATAAAAGCTTCATTCATCAAATCAAAAATAGGACGGATATAGGGTTTAAGTTGTTTCTTTTTGGTAAATTCTAACAAGTGAAAATTAGGATTCCGACTCGCCCTCTCAAAAAACCTGGCATAGGTCTCCGTCATTGCTTTCTTTATTTCTACTTTATAGACGAACCAATCTACTTCTTTTCCGTAACCAAGTTTTTCCATATGCTCATTTACATAAGGAAGATTCTGGATACATCCCAGAGTGGGGGTCTCATTATAACCTTCATAAATAAATCCCTCAGAATCTTCTTCCGTGAAACCTTGAGGACCGACAATCTTTTCCATTCCCTTATTTTTTGCCCAATTTTCCACATAATCCAGCATAGTTTTGCTTACTTCCAGGCGGTCTGGCGCTTCAAAAAAACTAAAACGTGCAGTTTTCGTGTTTGCATAATTATTGTATCTATGATTGATAATACCCGCTATTCTTCCTATTAATTCCTCACCATCATAAGCAAGAAGCAAGATACTGTCGCAATAACGGTGAGCTGGATTTCTTTTAGGGTCAAGTACTCGCATATCATCAGAATAGATTGGAGGCACCCATTCTGGTCTATGAGCATTTAATTTTTCAGGTAGATAAACAAATTTCTTAAGCTCTTTTTTGTTCTGGACTTGTTTTAAGGTTATAGACATATTTTTCCTTCCTTTACTTTATAACATATATTGTAAGATAAACTTAAACTAATATTTCGTCAAGTAGAAATTAAGATTCCTATCTGATTTTGGGAAGAAAAATACATCTTTATCTGTATTTCATATTCATTCAGGATTTTCTTCTTTTTTCATCTTGCTGGTTAGTTTTTGTCCAGTTTATGTCCCACTTATGTCCAGCTTATGTCCAGCTTATGTCCGAAAGTGGACATAACTTACTCTTAGCCTGGAGATTTATCAGATAAAATCTTCTCAATTTGAGCAGGAGATACAGGAATATAGAAATAAGCCAGGAGCAGTGGGAAAATAAAAATTTGACCGAAACTGAATGATATTATATTAAGAAGGTAACAAAATACAGCACATCAAATTTAAAATAATACAAAAAATCCTTGCCAAATACATTGAATTTAATTTTTTGGATATTTCAGAAACAATAAATTCAAGGAATATTTATGGCTACAATGGCTGATATCCGCAATGGAATGATTATAGAATTCAAAGATGACCTCTGGGAAGTTGTTGAATTTCTGCATGTAAA
>MWCN01000105.1 GCA_002070045.1 Candidatus Cloacimonetes bacterium ADurb.Bin211 | reverse complement strand
ATAGAAAAAGGTGCTATTATTGGCAAAAATTGTGAAATAGGTCCTTATTGCCATATTGGACCGGAAGTTATCTTAGGCGACCGTAATGTCCTGAGCTCAAGTGTAGTAATTATGGGCAAATCAGAAATCGGTAATGAGAATCGTATCTTTTCTTATGCCGTGATAGGCACAGATCCTCAGGACTTAAAATATCATGGTGAGCCTACGGGACTTAAAATAGGAGACCACAATATTATTCGGGAATTCGTCACGATCAATCGTTCCAATCAAGAAGGAGAATTTACTTTAGTCGGAAATGACAATATGTTAATGGAATATGTCCATATCGCTCACAATTGTCATATAGGTACTCATTGCGTGGTCGCAAACACAGTTCAAATGGCAGGTCATATAATAGTTCAGGATTATGCTACTATTGGCGGCTTAACTGCTATCCATCAATTCGTGCATATCGGAACTTATGCTTTTGTAGGTGGAGCTTCTGCGGTGAAAAAAGATATAGCACCTTACACCAGAGGTCAGGGCAATCCTTATAAAACTGTTGGTTTAAATACCGTTGGTCTTACCCGGAGAGGCTTTTCTACCGAAGCTCAAAATGCCATTATGAAAGTGTATAAACTCTTTTATTCTGAAGGTTTGAACACTTCTCAAGCTTTAGCTGAAGTGGAAACCTGGAGCGATTTGACTCCTGAACAAAAAGTTTTTGTAGATTTTATCAGAGACTGCGAAAGAGGACTATCCAGATAAGTTTTCATATTATTGACCTTTTAAAATACTCTATTGACTCTGTCTCAGAGATTGATTAAACAATAAATTATAAAGGAGAACCATCTTCTGGGCATAAAAACCAGCTTTTTAGTCAGCTAAGAATTCCCTGATTTAATCCCGTATAAATAGATTCCTGGTGAACTTTTTCTTCCTGATGAATCCCCTGGCATTCCATTTAATCTGATGATTAGTATTATTATAATCATCCTTCAGAATGACAATTAATTATCCCCTGATATTATAAATTTCCACTTCAATATCTACTGGTTTGGGAGAGTTAAACTTTATATTTATCTCATCGCTGGTTGAATTGGGTTAAATCAGCACTGAATTTATTGCCGGAGTAAGGAATGCGCATCCTGGTTTTCAGTTAGATGAGGAACAATCTATAAAGTTATCCTGAGTTTAAGACTAATAAGCAGGATATGTATTGCTTATGACTAGCTTATGTCCAGCTTATGTCCAGCTTATGTCCGAATTCCGTCATAAGCTGGATATAACTAAAAGGTAATTGGGGGATATATACTTAAATGCGAACAAAGATATCTATAGCTAAAAAGTATAATATAGAGATAAAATGCAATAAAGGGAAGGGAGAATTAAAACTTATTCAGAAAAGAGAAGTTAAATTTAAACGGATAAAAAATAACCTGCTGAGTTTATAGAGCTACAGGGACTCAGCAGGTCATATCAAACTATGTTCAATAGTTTAGGTTATTATTCGTTAGAAGCCGTTACTTTAAAGAATTGCATATTCCCTGGATTTGTTATGAGATAATTCAAAGCAGTAGTAGTGGTTATCAAAGTATAATTTTCATAAGGGTCAGTAGCACCATAAATTTTATAACTGGTAGCTCCCTGAACAGGATCCCAGGAAAGTTTTATTTGATCATTCAATTTTTCAATTCTTAGAGAGGGTGGTTCTAAGGCTTCTTGTGCTCTGGTAGTAAAACGCCAGATCATAAAATTATCGGAATTAGGATCAGGAGTATCCATAATTTCATTAACTGGTAAGACAGCCCAGAACCAGGTATTTCCATAACCAAGGTCAACTCCAGGAGCAGATGAAAGGTTAAAACTGGTTTCGGTGGTTTCAAAATAATAGTAATCAAACAAAGTTTCAGGAGTTGGAGCTACATATACTCCATAAAAAGCAGCCACCGAACCATAAGGTGATGGAGCCCAGGTTAGAATTACATTTTGAGGATCAAGGTCAATGCTATTGTCTGGAGGAGAAATTAAAGTCACATGCTCTGGCACTTCCAATTGAGCCAGGATAACATTGTTTTTCCCCACAACCACAATCTTTCCACCACCAGTACTGATATTAGTTAACTGAGTCGGATTAAAGGTAAGGGGAGGAAAACCTTCCTCAGTCCAGGTAGCTCCATTATCCAAAGATTTCATTATAGCCCAGCTATTGCCCTGTTGGCTGGGATTTGAGCTAAAACCCGCTGCCCAATATACTCCATTATGGTCACAAGTTACACTCATTATATGCCCTATAGCTTGTTCAGATGCGGCTAACCAGCTTGCTGCTGTGTTGCCTCCAGTAGTAGTATAATATATTTCTCCACCATCTTTAACTAAAACACCATTATTGGCATCACGAAAATAGATATCCCGGATATTAGCATTTGCTCCCACAGTGATAGAATTCCAGGTTACACCTCCATCATTAGTTATATAAAGTAGTCCACCGCTACTGCCAGCATAACCATTCAATTCATTTTTCCAGTAAGTGCAATAAAGGTTAGCAGTAGTGCTAATATTATCTCCAACGGTGAACCAGGTTTCACCACCATCAGTAGTTTTAGTCACTTTTCCACCTAAACCGACAATATATCCAACCTGGTCATTAACAAAGAAGATTTCATAAAATGCTTTAGAAGAAGAGAATGATGGAATTGTAAAAACCGACCAGCTGTCACCACCATTTACAGTGTGATAAATATTACCACTGGTCTTCCCGGTAACCCAACCCTCATTTACATTCTTGAAATAACAGGTATAAAAGAGACTGGTATTACCAGTAACATTTTTCTTTATTAAGTTATGACCACCATCTGTAGTTTTTAAAATGGTTCCTTTATCCCCCACTATATACCAGTTGTTGGGATCCAAAACACTTGCCTGCCAGAGGTCAATAGCATTAGGGACCAGGTCTTCCCAGCTTATTCCTTCATCAGTAGATAACATCAAAGTTCCTTGCCAGCCACAGGCAAGCAAACTTCCATCATTACGGAATTTTATTCCTTCAATATAGACGGTGGCATTATGATTGAGTGTTTGCCAGGTAGCCCAACCATCTGTAGTCTTGATAATACAGGCATTTCTTCCTACGGCATAACCCACATTCCCTTCCATTGCCACATCACGCATTCCAGTACTTGTGCCTCCAGCTCCATAATGGTGAGTCCAAGTTACACCATTATCATTGCTGTAACTTATACAACCCTTATCTCCACATAGCACTACTTTATTACCAAATTGACGAACCTTATTAAAAGAAGGATTTTCAGTAACAGAAAGATTAACTAATGTCCAGGTTTGCCCAAAATTAGTGGTCCTTAAAATCTTGGATTGACTGGGAGTCCCTTTATTTAAAGCAACAAAGCCAACTCCTGATTCATTCATAGATATGCCATAACAAGCAACTGTGGTTACTCCTTGTGCCTGAAGGCTCCAGGTAACTCCAAAATCAGATGAATAACCAACCTTTCCATCATAACCACAAATCCATATTCTTCCATCAGGAAAATATACTGCACCGTACATTCTACTTGTGCCAATAATATTTTGAGCACTTTGAGGCCAGGTCCAGCTAGCACCTCCATCATTGGTGAGAGCAACTAAACCATCATCTCCAACTATAATACCCTGCATCTCATTAATGAAATCTATATCCCATACATCTTTATAATCATCAGTTACAGCATTATATGCAGGGGTTTCCACAAAACGCCAGGTTAAACCATTATCAGTTGACTTTCCTACCGCACCTACATAACCTCCTGCCCAAAAAGTAGTACCAATCTTTTCCAGACAATAAAAATTGGTTGGAAAAGCTGTCTGCCTTATTAAGTCCCAGGCAAAAGCCATAGAACATATCAGGACAATAGACATTACAAGTAGTAGTTTCTTCATTTTTTCTCCTATTTAAGTAATAATATTATATATCTCTATTCTATTTGAAAGCATTATTCATACCTAATTCTGAATTATCCATATTATTTTTTCACTTTTCTCCTAATATTCTAGGATGACGAAATGGAATACGAAAAAAAATACAGATAGTTAGCTATACATTCTACAAAGGATTTAACATCCAAAAGCTACATATACTCCCTTTTGGATTGACAAAAAATAAGTAACAAAGAAGTTTGACTAAATATAAAAGGGAGAATGAATATGGAAAATCGGACATGGGAATACTTGAGTGTA
>MWCN01000104.1 GCA_002070045.1 Candidatus Cloacimonetes bacterium ADurb.Bin211 | reverse complement strand
GGCTGATATCCGCAATGGAATGATTATAGAATTCAAAGATGACCTCTGGGAAGTTGTTGAATTTCTGCATGTAAAGCCGGGAAAAGGTCCCGCTTTTATGCGTAGCAAACTTAAAAATGTTAAAACTGGAAAAGTTATAGAAAATACCTGGAGAGAAAGTGATACTTTTAACGAAGTTCGTATAGAACGCAGAAAAATGGAATATCTGTATAGAGATGGTGATTTTTATATAATGATGGATACAGAAACATACGAGCAAACACCGGTTGATGCCAGTTTAATTGGTGAACAGGATAAATTATTGGTGGAAAATATGGAAGTGAGTTTGTTACTCACCCCCACAGGTGAAATACTGGGCATAGAATTACCGGTTACAGTTATTCAGACCATCACAGAATGTGAACCTAATGTTAAGGGTAATACTGCTTCCGGAAGTGGCAAGATTGCCTACACGGAAACTGGATTACGTTTGACTGTTCCCTTCTTCATAGAAGTAGGTGATAAGGTTAAAATAGATACAAGAACCCTTAGCTATATTGAAAGAGCGAATTAAAATAAAGATATAAGCCCTTAGTTTCTGGGCGAAAGAGGAAAAAATGGGAAAAGCAAAAACTTTTGCAGCAAAATTGGCACATGAATCTTCCACGGAAGGAAAGGTTATCTGTCCAGTTTGTAACACTGAATTAAAAAAGCTTAAAATAATAACTAACAAGAAAAAAGGTAGCGGTTCCTGGTCTCCAAAATATGAGTATGTCAGAGTCTGCAAGTGCAATGAGAACGACCTGTTAGCAGGGAAAAAGCTTTAATTCACAGATATGCCCTTTTGAACAAACCCGTTACTATCATACATCTACATAGTATAACGGGTTTTTTTGTTGACGAAAAATCATTGATTTCCTTTAAAGAACCTAAGATTGATATAATAGTAAACTGCGTTTTGGTCAGCTTTTTTTCTTTATAGAATATTATCAGGAAGTTCCGCTATGCACTTTCAACCCATAAGAATGATATGTCTGCTCCTGGTCATTGTATTACCCTTTTTTACAGAGGCTATGGTTCCGCCTCATCCTTTATATAAGGATATACCTAACGCTTATTCTAAAACGAAAATAGAATTACCCGGTAATTTTACTTTCCCCTTAAAATTAGATTCCAGAACTTTACCACATAATATCCTGGTGCTTAGAGTGCAATTTCAGGATGTTCATTTTATAGAAAATCCAGGCTGGCCCGATAATCTGGCACATAACGATGCCTTCTTTGATCGCTGGATGCTCCATTTAAGCGATTTTTATGCTGATGCTTCCCACGGAAATTATGAGCTGAATTACACACTTTATCCAACTGTATTCACCTTACCTGAGAATATGACTTACTATGGCAGAGATACGGTTGAGACCTTAGATGTTAATTTAGATGACTTTACACAGACACTTTTTCAAATGGCTGATCCAGAAATAGATTTCAGTCTGTTTGATGGAATTATCATTTTTCATTCTGGAGCTGGACAGGAATCGGACATAAATACCATCAGAACTGGAGAAATCTGGTCTACTTTTTTAACACGTAAGAGATTGCAATCCTGGTTTGACCCTGATAATGACAATTATCAAGGCTGGTTAGCTGATGGTGTACATTTAAAGAATATTGTAATAGTTCCCGAGAATGAATTTCAAGATTATTTTCCAGCTGAAGGTCAACCCAATGCAGAATCTTATATTTTTAGTATTTATGGTGTTCTTGCACATCAATTTGGACATATTTTAGGTTTACCTTCGCTGTTTGATACTGATTCTTCTAATGGAGCTTCTCAGGGCATAGGAAACTGGGGTTTGATGGGTACAGGTATCTGGAATGCCAATGGTTATGTTCCAGCTCAACTGGATCCCTGGTGCAGAATGTATTTAAACTGGGAACCTGTAATAACCGTCATTTCGGATACTGAAAACATTCCAGTGGACTATTTTTTAAATCAAAATCCTTCTTTTAACAGATTGTATAAACTTCCCATATCCAGCACAGAGTATTTTCTGGTAGAAAATAGACAACAAAATCCTGATGGTAGTACTGACCCTTATACGGGACTTCCCAGCTATTCTTTCGTTTTACTCCCTGAAGGTGAACAGGATTATTATGAAAACTATCCCCTTCTACCCTATTTCAATTTTATGGAAAATAGATACAAAGGAAGTGAATGGGACTTTATGTTGCCAGGATTAGGAGGTCCTATACCTGAAGGAATGAACATTCTTGTGGATGGTTCGGGATTGCTTATCTGGCATATAGATGAGAGAGTAATAGCACAAAACTTTACTTCTAATTTTGATTTGAACAGTGTAAATGCTGATGCACATCATAAAGGCGTAGATTTAGAAGAAGCAGATGGCATAGAACATCTGGATACCGCTAATTATAGCCTCTATAAATACGGAAGCCCTTACGATAGTTTCCGAGCTGACAACAACGATTACTTTGGCAACAGATTCCATAATGGATTGCTTTCTTTACCTGCAGCAGAAAGCTATTATGGTGGCGTCCCATGTGAAGTTTATGATATAAGTAATAGCGGTAACATTATGTATTTTTCGGTACGTTTTGGCTGGAAACTTTCTGCTAATTATGCGGGAGAAAATCATATCAATGCTTGTATGATAGATTTTGATGGTGACTCAGAAAATGAGATTTTCTATCCTATGCCCAATGGCTTAATTTATATGTGGAAAAATGAGACTCTTATGCCCGGTTTTCCACTTGCATTTCAGCCTGTAACAAAAAGTTATGTGTGGGATGGCTCTTCATTTTACATCCCGATGCAATTTCAAAACTTAGCTAGGCTCTATAAATTAAATAATACAGATAGAAGATTTGTAGGCAATTTCCCCCGTAGTAGCTGGGCGACTCATCCTGTTTCAGTTGGTGATAAAATTTTTCTCGCTCTCAATAATACTGATAACTCTAATAGTTATATAATCTGCTATGATAATACAAATGATGAACTTCAACAATTGCAACAATTTGATTATCCAGTTGTTTCTAATATGATTCTTTTCCGCAATAAACTTTATGTTTTGAATAAAAATGAAAGCTCTTACTCTATCTGGAATTATAATCTAACTAATAATGAATGGGAAGAAAATGACATTAATCTTCCTGCAGATTCAACTTTAGTTGCTATCTTCAAAGCACCGCTGCAACCTAAAAGTATAAATGGAGAAGGTGAACTTATAGTTCAATTCACAAATTCTATCTATGTTTTTGATAATGAATTAAAATTACTTCCTGGATTTCCCTTCATCCATAATATGCAAACAACTGCTCCTTTAACTATTGCAGACTGGGATATTAATGGAACTCTGGATTTGATAATTACTTCCGATGAAGGGTTTGCTATAATAGACCATTCAGGTTCCAGAATGAGTCCATCTTCGGTCTTTTTACCTGCTTCTGATAGCCTGGCTTTTAACTCAGGAGCAATAGTGGTAGACTTAGATAATGATGGCAAGAATGAGTTACTTGGCTCTTTTAGCAATAATAGATTGATTTGCTGGGAAGACAATTTCCGGGTCAAAAAAGGATTCCCTGTTTCTTTTGGTAATCCCAGTCGTAATTTACCTTTTCTTGGTAAAGCTTCTGATGGAAATATCTATACCTGGGTAGCTTCCGATAATGGAACTATATATCGTTGTTTATTACCTGATGCCATCCTGGAAAATATCTCCGATGGTTGGTTAACAGAATATGGAAATCTACAAAGACACTCCAGTCGTGATGATTTATTTCTACCAAATCAGTTTCATACTACCGAACTCTTTGTCCCTGGTGAGGTCTATATCTATCCTAATCCCTTAAAAACCATTTTTGGTGATAAACTTACCCTTAATGTTATGACCAGTCAGGATACACCTATTGACATCAAAATCTTTGATATTAATGGAAGCCTGATCTATTCTCAAAAAGCTTATGCCCGGGCCTATCTTCGTAATCATGAATTGATTGATTTTCCCGAAGATAGGTTGCATAATGGAGTCTATATTGCAGTGATTTCTGGATATAGAGCAACTAAACAAATTAAATTTGCGGTGGAAAAATGAAGGAGTTCTCTGTGCGTAAAACAGCTTTAATACTATCAATAGTAATGCTTTTCTCCGTATTCCTTAATGCGGACATTCATCATAATGCAGGAAAATATGGCTATCAATTCCTGGATATTAGCACCAATCCTATTTCACTTTCTCTGGCTGGCAGAGGAATAAGTAGCTCTTCTCAATTATCTTCGTTTCTCCGTCAACCTGCCTCCTCAACCATAGAAGCTCACAGAAGCATAGGTGCAAGTCATATCATCTGGTTAGCTGACACTTCCTGTGATAATCTATATTATTCCTGGTCTAATCGTAAGAGCCACTTTGGATTAGCATTTCGCAGTCTAAATTATGGCGAATTAGAAATACGCGATGATAATGGAATGCTTATAGGACATTATTCTCCTTTAGATATAGACCTTCTGGGTAATTATGCTATGCGGTTAGCACCTTCTTTATACGCTGGTGTAAATGTAGGCATAGCCTACGAAAAACTGGATACTGATTCCAGTCTTGGTCTACATAGTGACCTAGGTGTTGCCTGGTTACCTCCCATTGCAGGAACACAATGTGATTTAACTATCCGCAATTTAGGTATCTCAAGTGAGATGGATGAAGAAAGCACTCTTTTTGCTCCAAGTTTAGAAATGGATTTGAGTAAAAAAATAAATTACCAAAACACTGATATCACATTTGAACTAAGTGGAATGAAGGCAGTAGATGAAAATTGGAAAGCAGCTATAAGTTCTGAAATAGCTCTGTTTCAACGCCTTCTGGCTCTTAGAGTTGGATATAAAATCAATTACGACGCAGAAAATCTTACTGCGGGTCTGGGATTAAACTGGAAAAACCTTAGTGTTGATTATGGTTGGGCTTCCTTTTCTGACCATTTGAACAATGTTCATTCTTTTGGCATTTCCTATCACTTTTAATTGGTATAGTTATGGGCAAACGCTATATTAACTTCCTGTTCTTCTTGTTTATCAGTGTAACTGTTCTATCTGCTCTTGAATATACACCTGGACAGCTTATTTTCAAAACCAGTCAACCACTGGAGATAAAATCTGACCAAACTGGTATAGTTTCTTTTGATAACTGGCTTAACTCATTAGGAGCTCATAATTTAAAACCAATTAAAGGAATGAGTTCCAACCAATATTTCCTTGCTAATCTGGAACAAGAGCCAAATTGGAAAGATATAAAAGAAGGTAAGATCAATTTCACTGGAATTGAATATATCCAGCCTAATTATATATCTACTTTTCACACTATACCAAATGACCCTTTGTTCCCTCGTCAATACCACAGTATAATTTCTAATCCTCAAGCCTGGGATTATTGCACTGGGAGCTCCACCGTTGTTGTTGGAATTGTAGATTCAGGATGTTTAATTAACCATCCTGACCTTGCAGCTAATATCCGTATTAATACAAGAGAAATTCCAGATAATGATATAGATGATGATAATAATGGTTATATTGATGATGTTTATGGTTGGGACTTCGTTGATGCTCCGGAATTATCCGATATAGCGATAGGAGATTATCTTAATCCAGATAATAATGTGGAAGATGAAAACTATCATGGCACTGCAGTAGCTGGCATTATTGGAGGTGTAGGAAATAATGGAGTAGGAATCTGTGGAGTTAACTGGAATATTAAGTTAATGATAGTTAGAGCAGGTTTTTTAACGGTTGATGCCAATGGCTATTTACAGGATGATGATGCTGCCGCTGCAGTAATTTATGCTGCTGATAATGGATGTAATGTTATCAATATGAGCTGGGGAGATCCCAATTACTCTCCGATTATTGGAGATGCTTGTGCTTACGCTTATTCCAGAGGTGTAACCTTGGTAGCATCAGCAGGAAACGATCCTGGACCTCATTTAAGCTATCCTGCTAAGCTTTCAACCACTATCTCAGTAGGTGCTATCAATAGAACACGCACTCTGGCTGGATTTTCCAGTTATGGTCCCGATTTAGACCTTGTTGCTCCAGGTGAAATGGTATTGAGCACTTATAAACTTGACTCTGGAAATCAGTATTTTGAACAAAGCGGAACCTCTATGTCCGCTCCCTTTGTTTCTGGTGCAGCTGCTTTACTATTATCCTTACATCCTGGACTCAGTCCCAGTGAAGTTCGTTCTCGTCTTTTAACTGCAACAGATGATTTAGGCACTCCGGGCTTTGATCAATATTATGGGCATGGCTTGCTAAATACAAAAAAGCTTCTGGAAAACACAGCACCTCCACTGGTCTATATTGATTTTCCTCTGGACCAGAGTGGTTTAACCGAAAGCTTTGATATCGTAGGTACAGTTAAAGGTAATAATTTCTTCCGCTATTCGGTTATGTATTCCAACAAATCTGCTCCTTCTCTTCTGGATTGGTATGATGTGGAAACTCATCATAACTATCCAAATTTCCACACTCAACCAGTACAAAATGGAGTTTTAGCTCATTTTTATATACCAGAATCGTTTGCTGAAGGAGAGTATATTATACGCCTGCAATACGAAGCAACAAATGGAAGCAAATACAACTTTTTCCGGACAGTTATTTATGACCCATCACCTCCCCAAATGAAAGAAAACTCTTTGCAACAATTCACTCGTTATGATAAACAAAATCTCCGATATTATCTTGCTGCTGTCTTTAATGAACCTGTGCGTTCGGAACTTGATATAATAGCCTCAAACGGAACTCATTTCCATTGCTATGGTGCTTTGTTGGATACTTTACAGATATGGTCTTTACCTGAAACTCTGCCTGAAGGACAAATAGATATTCAGGTTAAGGCTACCAATATAAGTAATTTAACTTTCTTATCTGATTGGTATAATGGTTTTCTTAATATACATTATGAGCTCATACCAAATTATGGATATACCTGTAGTCCTTTAGGAGGACCAAAAGTTCCCCTGAATTATAGTTATGATTATAATGGAGATGGAATTCAAGAATATATTGCTATGGACTTGCCTAAAACTGGTTATGGACCTGTTTTTGCTTATCAACCAGAAGCTGGAGGACATATAGTCACGCATTCCTTTAATGATTCTTTCTGGCTACTGGGTGCAGGCAACACCAATAATCTTGGTCAGGAACTGTTATACTTGAAATACGAGACTGCCACTATCTTAGAAAGTCAAAATAGTCTCTATCCTAATATTGCAATTTGGGAAGATGTTTCTATAACTGGAGGTACTATTACTGATTATTCCAACGATGGTATAGATGATCTTTTATTGGTAAAAATCCTACCTACCGAAAGAGTGGTTCAGGCTTATAAACGTTCAGGAGACAGCTTTACTCCTAAAAATACTCTTCATAATACCAGTTCAACTACATCCTACAACGCTTTTGTCCCTACTATAACCGTGAAGAA
>MWCN01000103.1 GCA_002070045.1 Candidatus Cloacimonetes bacterium ADurb.Bin211 | reverse complement strand
ACTTATTGACTCCTCGTGCAATAATCATAGATGATGGAGATGTTTTAGATAAATATAGCCGGGATTATTTACAGTATTTGGTGCAATATGCGGAAGACAGCGGAATTCAAATAGTTCTTCTATCTCAACAACGCCTATTTCCTTTTGCTCACTGGGAAATAGTTCCTCCCTTAACTGTGGAAGATGTGCAACATATGATGCAACTTGCTTTTTTAGATACAGGGGAAAATTTCGGCAAAGAAAGTGAGATTTTGCAGAAGATTGCTGAAGGTAATATGCTCATTCTGGAAAATATTTTAAATGATATGCAATTGGAGAAAAACGGAACTGAATTTGATTTGACTCCTTTTCTGGATAAAACTTATGACCCCTTACAAATATATTTTGAGACGGTGGAAAATCTTCCTGAAAGCCAAAAAGAATTGTTACTAAGTATGTTTATTTTAGACCAAAAATTCAATGAAGATAATATTAAAAAAATTAGTGGCAGAAAAACCATTAAGAAAGACCTGGAAAAATTGTACAACGCTGGATTAATAGAACATCCTGATCTGGATTGGGTAGTCCAGAAAAAGGTTTCTATGATGGCGTGGCTGGAACAGCATCCGGAAACTCTGTCTTCTCCATTGAATCAAAAAATTCTGGATAATTTAGCTGAAGATAAAAGTGAAGAACAAATCAAGGTAAAGATTATGATGCAGATGAACAAATATGAAAATTCCTTATTTGAATCTGTAATTAAAGAATTAGAACAACTATGTGATAATGAAAACCTTCTTCAGCTTTATCAATATCAACTGCAACACACCAAAAAGCCTGCTACACAAATGCTCATTCACAAAAATATAGGCTTAGCTTATGCCAATTCCAACAAAAAAGATGAAGCCATAGAACATCTTCGTCAGAGCTTGCACATCTGCACCGAAAACTCTTTACCCGCAGAAGAAATTGTCTATTTACTTGCTAGTAACCTTTATGCTGTCAATTCTACTGCCTTTGCCCTGGAAATCATTAATAAATATTCTCCCGAGACCATAGACCTTTACTGGAAATTGAAGATTTTGCTTCTTAAAGCTGATATCCTTGGTGAAACTGAGGAATATGATACCGCACTGGAAGAACTGGAAAAAATCAGCCATCAAAGTACCTCTATCAACAATAAAGAAAAACGATTTTTGCTGCAAGGTGAATCCAGAAAGATTAAAGGTAAAATCCTTTACTATATAAACGAATGGGAACAATCTGAGGAGAATTTTAAAGAGGCAGAAAAATTCTTTAGCCTTGCCAATGACCATAGTGGCTTGGCTGCCGTATATAACAATTTGGCAGTGCTTTATATGTTTCAAGGAGATTGGGATAGAAGTGAACAATATTTCCTGAAAAGTCTAGCTCTGGAAAAAGAACACTACAATCTAAATGGAATTTCTATTTGTTATAATAACCTCGGTGGCTTAATGGATGATAAAGGTGATGGACAAAAATCATTGATGTACCTGGAAGAAGCTCTTAAACTGCAAAAAATGCTTAATGAACCTTATAATATCACCAATATTTATAATAATATTGGCATCACCTGGATGGACCATAATGAATATGATAAAGCTGAAGAAGCCTTAAAAAATTCACTACAGACCGCTACAGACTTTGGATTTTATCGCAATATTATAGCATCATTAAATAATCTAGGAGCCCTCTATTTTAAAAAAGGTGACTGGGCACAATCCATAACACTCTATGAACAGGCAATTAAAAAAAGTGAAGAGAACAATTTTACTGAAGGTTTACTTCGTTCTTTCAATAACTTAGGTGAAGTTTACGAAAAACAGGATGAACTGACTCTGGCTTATGACTTATATTTTAAGGGATTAGAATTACTTCCATCGGTAAATGATGATTTCATTAAAGCTGATTTATATGGTAATTTGGGAAGTGTATTAACTAAGCTACATAAATTTAAAGAGGCATATTCTTATCTGGTAGAAAGTCTGGATTTCTTCAAGTCCATCAATGCAAGAGATAAAATCATAGAGGGATATCAAAAACAAGCATACTACTTCATTTTAACCAGAAATTACGATAGTGCAGAATATTATTTAACCGAAGCGATGAATATGGCAAGCGAAGGAAATCGTTTATTTGAATTAGGTAAAATTCACTATTTAAGAGCCTTGCTGGAACGGAAAAATCTGGAATCAGCGAAAGAACATCTGCACCAAGCTATAGAACTTTTTGTGGAAACATCCAATAATTATGAACTTTCCTTGGCAAATTATGAACTGGCAGAAGTTCTTTTTGACTTAAAAGAATGGGAAGCTGCACTGGAAATTTTAAAGACCAACAAGAAAATCATTCAGCAATATGGTTCTATCAAGCTTCTGGAAAAGAATGATATTTTAATGCAAAAGATTTCACGAGAATATTCCTCACAATTGAAAGATGTTAAGTTTGAAGAAAATCTGCTTAATCAGTTCTATGAAATAACTCAAAATCTAAATACTATCTCAGACCTGGATGTGTTAATAGAACAAACGCTCTCTGGATTAATTGATATATCGGAAGCAGATGGTGGAATGTTATGTCTGCATAGAAGTGAGACTGTTCCAGATTCCTGGGAATATAAGATATTCCATAATTTTTCCACGGAGAATAAGTATTACGATATATTTATGAATCTCTGTAATATGGCATACAATACGAACACCATAAAAGACTTTAAGCAACCGCATTTTGCTCCTTCTTACAATCATATCATAGTGCTTCCGCTTTTCATCAGAAAAAATGTTCTGGGAACAGTGCTTCTATTTGCCCAAAGCGGTTCCCACTATTTCTCTGAACGTATCATCAATCTGCTTAGTGCACTTACCAACCAAGCTATAGTCACTATAGAAAATATTCGTTCTGCCAGTCTGGAAAAAACGCATAGTAGCATCAGAGAACAACTAAATACGGGAAATGTATATTCAGATATCATCGGTCAAAGTCCAGAGATGCTAAAGATTTTTGATATAATAGAAAAAGTAAAAGACACACCTACTACGGTACTTCTGGAAGGACCCAGTGGAACTGGTAAAGAACTATTGGCTCGTGCTTTGCACTATAGAAGCAATCGTAAGAATAAAGCATTTGTAGCTCAATATTGTGGTGCATTGCCTGAAACTTTGCTGGAAAGTGAGCTCTTTGGTCATGTTAAAGGTTCTTTTACTGGTGCTGCTTATGACAAGAAGGGACTGTTTGAAATAGCAGATGGAGGCACTTTCTTTCTGGATGAAATAGCTGATATAACTCCCAGCACTCAGGCTAAACTTCTTCGTTTTCTGCAGGAAGGTGAAATTAAAAGAGTTGGTTCCACAAAAACAGAAAAAGTTGATGTTCGCGTTGTATGCGCTACGAATGTTCCTTTAGAAGAAAGAGTAAAATCTGGAACTTTCCGTCTAGACCTTTATTACAGACTTAATGTTATCCGCATAGAAGTTCCACCTTTAAAAAATCGGACAGGGGATATTCCGCTGCTGGCGATTCATTTTCTGGATAAATATAACACAAGAATGGGAAAAAATGTTCAAGGATTCACTGATGAGGCAATGAAAACATTGGAACAATACGATTGGCCAGGAAATGTTAGACAGCTGGAAAATGAGATAGAACGAGCGGTCACTTTAGCTGATGAGGGTTCTTTCATTAGAACTACCGATTTTTCCGATGAAGTGCGTCGCTATATAGAAAATCAGAAAACTATAAGTATCCTTTCTGGACGAAAAACTTTAAAAGAAGCAATGGAAGAACTGGAACGGAAAATGATTCAAGATGCAATGGAAGCTTTTGCCTGGAATCAAACTCAAGCAGCAAAAGAACTGGGAATCTCACGTCAAGGCTTAATTCAGAAGCTAAAACGATATAATCTCTATAAAGAGGGCGAATAGGAAACTCTCCACTTATGGGAC
The DNA here is from genome assembly GCA_002070045.1 of Candidatus Cloacimonetes bacterium ADurb.Bin211. Lineage (GTDB taxonomy): Bacteria > Cloacimonadota > Cloacimonadia > Cloacimonadales > Cloacimonadaceae > Syntrophosphaera. Next base: position 2,672 of record MWCN01000103.1, on the reverse strand, counting down.
AAGAAGAACTGGCTGGTTTAAAGAATAATCTGGATTTTGTTGCTATTGATATAGAGACTACAGGTCTGGACTCATCTCGTGACGAAATTATAGAATTAGCTGCCACACATTTCAAATCAGGAAAAATTCAAGACCAATTCTCTACTCTGGTTAGACCTCGTCGGGGAATGCCAAAGTATATAGAATTTCTCACTCATATTAATTCGGACGATTTATCCACTGCTCCTGAAGCAAAAAGTGCCTTACAGGACTTTTTCTCTTTTGTTGGAAATTCCATTCTGGTGGGTCATAATGTGCCTTTTGATATTGGATTCATAAATTATCATTCCGCTTTAAATAAAGGTGCTATTCTTACCAATAAGTTCTGGGATACGCAAGAAATATCAAGAGTCTATTTCCCCTTTGTAAGCGACCATAAACTAAGCACTATGCTCAAATTTTTCCATATTAAACCGGAAACTGCTCATAGAGCTACTGCTGATGCTGAAGCAAGTGGTTTACTTTTGATAGCTATGACCGAACACATTATTAAGCACCATTCAATGATGACTAATGCTCGCTTACTGGACCTCAGTAAACAGGCTCAACTGGATAATTCTCTTTATGATTATCTTCATTTGTTGGTAGAATATCAAAGAAGCTATGTCCTGAAAGGAGAACATACTCAACCGCTAGATTATGCGAAACCGAATGTAATAGAAAATGATGCTCCATTCAATAATATTTCGGTGGATGAAATTTTCAATTCCGAAGGTCTACTTTCTCAGAAGTTCCCTCATTATGAATTCCGCTCCGGTCAATTGGAAATGGCAAATAAAGTGAAAGAAGCTTTTCAAAATACTAAACATCTGGCAATTGAAGCTGGAACTGGAGTAGGAAAATCTTTTGCCTACCTCGTTCCGGCTATGATTTTTGCCCATAAGAATAAAACTCGGGTAGTGGTCTCTACTAATACTAAAAATCTGCAAGACCAGCTTTTTTATAAAGACCTGCCTCAATTGAAAAAGATGCTTCCTCTGCCCTTTAAAGCTTCACTGGTTAAGGGTAGAGAAAATTATGTCTGTGAAAGAAGATGGAATGATATGCTGATGGAACAATCCACAGCCCTAACTGCTTATGAAGCTCAGGCATTGCTCAATCTTTATATCTGGAAACAGCTCACAAAATCTGGTGATATATCAGAAAATTCATCCTTTGACCGAAAACGCTTTAATATTATCTGGAAAAGAATCTGCTCAGATCGCTATCAATGTATGGGAAGAAAATGTCCCTACTCTGGCAAATGCTATGTTCTTAATCTTAGAAAACATATAGAAAATTCAAACATTGTAGTCACTAATCATTCCTTATTGCTAACTGATTTAAGGATGGAAAATTCCACCCTCGGGAAATATGATTATCTAATCTTAGATGAAGCTCATAATTTAATGGACTCTGCCTCTAAAAATCTGGGATTTGAAGTTGGATATCAAGATTTATTAAATCTGTTTAATCAGTTTGCCCCAGCTACAAAAAGAAAAAATGTGGGTTTTCTTAATCAACTTGATTTTATGCTTAAAAGAAGCGCTATTCCTGAAACCAGCAACGAACAAATCCAGATGATTATAAAAAGTTTGGGTGAAGGACTTAGCAGTATGCGTAAGATTTCGCTGGAACTTTTCTCTGAAGCTCAAGACCTTTGTCAGCAAGCAGATTCTTATTCAAAACTTAGAATTAAAAGTCCAGCTGATTTTCCTCACTTATACGAATCACTGGAAAAGCTAAATAACTACTGGCATTCTTTCCTGAAACAACTGGTTAATCTAGCCGATATCTTTTCTATGCTAAATAGCAAACAGGTGCCCAATTATGATACCCTAAATGAGTCCTTAAACGGTTTAATAAAGCGATGTATGGATGTCCAGGTTTGTTTAGATATTCTGGAAAATCCAGATTTGATGAATGACGCTCTCTGGATAGAAAATGACTTACGAACCGATCCTAAAACCCCGGTCTCTACTTTTTGCTATGCTCCTGTTGATGTATCTATTCAGTTAAATGAAATGCTCTATGAGAATATTCCCAGCATTATTTTTACTTCTGCCACTCTTGCTTTACGTCGCTCTTTTAAATACTATTTTACTCAAAGTGGATTGTGCCTGGTTCCTCCTGAACAACTGGAAGAATATATTGTAGATTCTCCCTTTGACTATGATAAACAATCACTATTGATGATAAGTAGCTTTCTACCTGAGCCTAAGGACCGATTCTTTATCAATCAAGCATTAGGATGTGTTGAACAACTGGTGCTCTCAGTTGATGTTGGCACAATGATTCTCTTTACCAATTATAAGGATTTGAATAGTGTTTATGATCATCTAGGTGAGCCTTTGTATCATCGCAAAAGACCCCTTTTTGCTCAAGGAAAGACCTATAGCCGCTCCTCTATGCTGGAAGAATTTAAAAGCTATAAAAATGCCGTCCTGTTAGGCACAAATTCTTTCTGGGAAGGTGTTGATATTCAAGGTGATTCACTTTCTATGCTCATCCTCTTTAAATTGCCTTTTCAGGTGCCTTCTGAACCTATTGTGGAAGCTCTGATTGACAAACTGAATACAGAGAAAAAAGATTCTTTTATGCATTATATGCTTCCCAATGCCCTGCTTAAACTTAGGCAAGGTTTTGGAAGACTC
>MWCN01000102.1 GCA_002070045.1 Candidatus Cloacimonetes bacterium ADurb.Bin211 | reverse complement strand
ATGTCCAGCTTATGTCCAGCTTATGTCCGATAGTGGACATAAGCTCCATATAAGATAAGCATCAATAAGAGATTAAAAGGGATGAAAGATAGAGAGGGGTTATATTTCAAAGAAAAGCAGATTCCAATAATTGATTAAGGAGTTAATCTATCTTTTAACAAATTAATTAATTAAAGACAAAAGGGAGTTAGTAGATAGATTTTTGAAGTTGTAAAGCTTATCCTCTTGATAAAAGGTAAAAAAACTTAATCTATAAAATTAAAAAAATTGTAAACTATATTTATTCTTCCTTTAAATCCCTGGTCATTAGTTCCAGAATTGCCTTACGAGGATTCTTATTCAGAAAAAGGACTTGATAAACCTGTTCCGTAATCGGCATTTCTACATTTTTCTGAGTGGCAAGATTATAAACTGAACGAGTAGTGGCAACTCCTTCCGCTATCATAGCCATACTCTGAACTATATCCTGCAGTTTTTCCCCCTGTCCAATTTGAAAACCGACATACCGATTACGGCTATGTTGAGAGGTTGCAGTTGTCACAAGATCTCCCAGACCAGATAATCCAAGAAAAGTTTCAGAGCGTGCACCACAAGCAACACCCAACCTTTGAATTTCCACTAAGCCACGAGTTAATAAAGCTCCGATAGTGTTATCCCCATATTCCAGACCAGCAATGATTCCAGCTGCGATAGCAATAACATTTTTAACTGCTCCTCCCATCTCTACTCCCTTCAAGTCCGTACTCCGATACACCCGAAAATAACTGTTACTGAAAATAAGCTGTAATTTTTTAAGAGTTTCTGTCTCAGAGCCAGCAATGACTACGGTTGTGGGAATCTGACGAGCTACTTCTTCAGCGTGACTGGGACCTGAAAGAGTGCATATCCGATTATGAACTTCAGAAGGTATAATCTGATTCAAAATTCCACTTACGGTTAAAAGTGTATGCTCTTCAATGCCTTTGGCGACATTAACGATAGCCAAAAGTCGGTCAGGATTCCATAATTCTTTCTGTACTTCCCTGGGAATGGATTGCAAAGTTGATCTTATAAATTGAGTAGGCACCGCAAGAATTATTATTTCAGGATGGAACCGAGCAAGTTGATCAAAATCACCGGTAAACGAAATTTCAGAAGGTAGAATGATATCAGGTAGAAGTTGAGGGTTAGAATGTGTCTTTATCAGCGTTTCAAGAAAGTCATCATTATATTCCCAGAGCAGTATTTCATTATTATTTTCATAGAGAAGTTTAGCCAGAGCCAGACCCCAACCACCTCCTCCAATAATAGCTATTCGCATCTTTATAAAAAAATTTACTTTTTCTTAGCTGAAGATTTAGTTGAGGTTGTTTTCTGAGTAGTGGATTTAGTAGAAGTAGATTTCTTTTTCCTGGGAGTAGTTTTCTTCATATCCCAGCCAAGGTCTTCATCGTCATCGTCATCGTCATCCAGATCATCTTCTTCACCAGCCATCCAATCTGGACAGAAAAGTAAGTCCTCTTCATAATCCCAGCCATCAACATTTTCCAGACCAAATTTTTCCAAAATTTCATTTTCCCAGATGGAATAATAGGCAGTTCCATCTTCTACTGCCCAAACCAGAACGGGTTCACGATAACGACGGAGTTCAATCTTATAATTTTCAGATAATTCTATGAACTCCAGAATCTTTTTAGTGTCCTTTTCTTTACGAAATTCCATAACACCCACCTAAAAACTATATTGAGCGGTAAGAGAAAATTTGTTTTCACTATATTCCTTAGTTAAACGAATCTGCTCCACAGGTGAATCTATATTTCTGAATGTATGAGTGTAGTCAAGTTTTATATTCCATTGCTCGTTCAAGATAAAATTAATTGCTGCATCGGTGTTGTAAATTCTATCAACCCTTCCACCATAACGAGGGTCATCTGATTGATAAAATCTTTCTTCATAGGATAAAGCAAATTCAGGATAGAAAGTTACCCCATCCGGTTTGGAAGCAGAAAGAGGAGTTCGTTTCAAGCGTATATTACCTTCATAGATATCGCTTTCATAACTTGCATCTTCAGCATCATGATTATAGTTATCTAAAACCCGCCAATTATAGCTTGCTCCCATACTGAAAGCAGGAAAAGAATAACGAGCACCCAATCCAAGAGTGGTGGCATTGGCATCATATTCTGTCCAGTATTGATTATAAAAATATTCTTCGTAACGACCGTGAAACTGAATAGTAGTATTCTTAAACGGTTTCACATTGAGGTCCCCTCTATAGAGATTGCGTTCATAACTATATTTTTCAGACTCGCCAGTTCCATCGGAATCAATATAATTACGTACATAGATGTAGGGATAATAGCCATAAAGAGCTGTAAAATTCCAGTAATAGCGTTCCACTCTAAAGCGAAATAGCATATCCTGACGCTGTTTATCTGGATTGGATATATTTTGTGAAACCTTAGCTGTTACTGAAGGGATAAATTTCCACCATTGATAACGAAAAGGATAGGCAATATCAGCTTGAAAGGAAAGGGTCAAATCATCCGTAGTATTAACAAAATCCAGATTAGGATGACTCTGTTGCCAGCGATTTATATCGTAATCGGAAAGGTGAAAAACATTATCGGAATAGGTTATTCCTGTAGAAATAGAGACATCCATTTGAGCATTAAGAGCTGTTTTGCTTAAAAGTAAAATCAAAGTTATACTCATAATAATTGGTATAACCTTACGATTGGTAGGATGTTTGGATTTATTTCTGGAGGAATCTTTGTTTTTATCCTTTTCAGGTTTAGGCTTAGAAATAGTATTTTCTGAAGGAACTACTACTTTAGAGTCATTTTTAGAGGTAAAATCAGACATACCTAACTCTCAATTCTGCTTTAGTAATACCGGTTTGGCAAAGAACATATGTTCAGTTTTAGCCCGCAGTTCATATTCCGTTGTTCCATTATTAGGTGGCAAATCAACCTTCTTTCCGATAGAAAGATAGTTCACTCCAGGAGCTTTATATTTGGTGCTACGTTGAAGAGAAAACTCATAACTATCAACCAATTCTCCATTCCGATAAAGTTCAAAAACGGGTAAAGAATTATTATGCAATCTGGCACGAACATAGACAATGGCATTACGACCATTATTCAAAGTAAATTTGAAACTCTGGGAAGAATTAAAGGTGTAATATTGACTTTCAGTACCGTTATGCGAGATATTGATAATTCCACCATGTGCTTTTATCATTAGATTTGGTGGTTTAGAACTTTTGGGTTTCGGTTTTGGTGCAGGAGTGTAGAAAGGTCTAAAATAGATACTTCGCTCATAGCATAGCAATTCCATTTTTTTAGCTCCTTCCGGCACTGGAATGGTTATTTCATTGTAGATATAGAAACCATTTTTCTGCTCTTTCAAAGTGAGTTCGTAAGTTTTTTTATCTTTCCCAAAGATAATAATGACCTTAGGTTTTTGCACCCTGGCAACGGAAAAAGAACGCAGGTAAATGGTAGAAATACCTTCCACATTAAGAAACATAGATTTTTCCGGTTGCGAACGATAATACCAGTAATTACCTTTTTCAGTTTTAAGTAAACGACGGTTTCCTGGATTCTCAAAGTTAAGCGGTTTAACATTAGCACTTATGATTGTGATTCCTAAGACTATTGCTATGGTAAAAAAAAAGCGTTTTAACATTACTGCTCCAATTTTACAATTCTTCATCAGGGTCCACTATATTAGCCATAAATCTACGGTCATTGCGGTCCAGAATAATCACTGCTACTATAGCAGCAATCAGAATAGCTAAACAAATAGCGGCAATGGTAACATTATGTTTTTTAACACTAAAAGCAGGACCGACTCCAGGTTCTGGCATTTGACCCGAATTATTTTCCAGATGGTATTTTTTTATCCAGCGTTGAATATGTTGAACATTAAATACAGGAACCCCCTTTTTTGCCATTATCATCATTATACCTTCAGGTTCAAAATCCTCTTCAGCAAGTTTTGGATTTAAACCTTCAACCATCTGATTTGCATTAGGTTCACTTCCCACATTAGCTAAGCCACGACCAATATTTACGAAGAGTTTATATCGTTCCCCTTCTGGCAACATCTGGTCATAGGCAATTTCTCTTGCTTTAATATTATCCTCTAAGGTAGCACCAATTAAAGGATTTACTCCATTTCTTACCATTGCCTGAAGCATAGCTTTAACCCCTTCATCCGAAAGACCTACTCCAAGGTCATCTTTACCACCCAAAGAAGCATAAGCACTGCCGAAATCAATCATACCTTTCCGACGCAGGACACCTTCCATATCCAGCCAGGTAAATTCTTCCTGATTTGCACCATAGGAGGCAGAAGAAAGAGAAACGATGATAGAAGGTTTTAGCTTCATCACTTTAATTGCAGCGTAAAGTGCCAGATTGATACCTGGATTGGAACCAGTGATTCCAACTGCAATATGATCTCCTTCTTTTAATCCCTGTTTAGTAAATTCTTCCACGAAAACGGCAGCTAAATTGGGATTAAGAGCAGCTTGCTTCTCCGATAAAAGACCACGATCAGTAGTGATAGTTGTTCTTGCTTTGCCAATAAGTCCGGTCTGAAATGGGTCATTTATAGGGTCAATGAGCAGACCCTGTCTTTGAATTTCTGCTTTGATAGTATCCATAAAAGCTGCCATTTCTTTAGCTGCAGCAACTTTTAACTCATAGTTTTCACTTTTTATATTAACATAACTGTTGCTGGCAATGAGATAAAGAATGATGCTCAGGAAAAAGAGGAAAGTTAAGGATTTGCCAGATTTAAGTGAAGGACGATACATCTTACACCTCTCCTTTAAAAACGACCATCAGAATAAGACGCACCAGAACTGCTGCCACTCCAAGAGAGGTAATCGTTTTCCAGAAACCCTGTCTTTCAAACCAGTTTGCTATTAGACCGGGAATAATATAGCCAATGGACTGAAGTTGATAAGTATAAATTGTTACATTTTGATAGACAAGCAAACGTGAAGCCCATCCCAGAATGAATCCTACCAGGATACTTAACACCATCCTTCTTTTCCCATATAAAAGGGTAAACTGGCTAATGATACGGATAATAGCCCAGGTAAGCAGGCTTACTATAATAGTTCCTAATATCTGCATAGGACGGTCCAGATACATAGCAATATATCCTGGAACAACTATCCCTCCTGCAGAAGCACCTAAAAACTCACTAAAAATAAGGCTTATAATAACGCCCAGACCTACAGCTGCCTGAATTATTGATTCAACCACTTTAAGTCCTCATAATGCTGTTTGGATTTATGCTTGAAATATGCCACTATCTGACTTCCATACTTTATTCTTCCTGCAATGTTGCCGATTCCCAAAATATGAGCTTCCTTTTCAGTTAAATTTAGCACTTTATTATATATTACTTCTGGTGAAGGTTCACCCAAAGGAATCACCTTTTTATCCGGTATACCGATATGATGAGCATAAGCAGCAATTTTATCCGGAAGTTCACCAGTGAGTAATAAATAGGAAAAATCAAGCTTACTGACAGCTTCTAAAAGTTGTTGAGAACGGAAAACTCTATCAGCACGGCTATTCAGAATAATAATCTTTTCCACATTATCCAGATGACCGGTAATCATATTGATGATACGAGCAGTGGAATCAGGGTCATTAGCGGCAAAAATATTATAAAAATAGAGGGTCTTCCCTTCATCATAGATAACATACTTTTTCAAAGCACCAGGGTCCGGATGAGAATTTTGCATCCCTTCCAGGGCTATATGACGGGGAACCCCCAGTTCTGCACAAACTGCCAGGGCTAACTGGACATTCTCTGCATGTTCTATATAGTTAAATTTAGCAAGTTCTTCCTGCGTAACATCGGTGGGTCTAATTTGATATATTTTGCAATTCCTTTGTTTGGCGACTTTCTTTAATAAAGGAAAATAGTTGTCTTCGGCAGTATAGCAAATCCCATTACTAGGTATAGTATTGGATAAGGACATAGCTACACTTTCTTCAGTAGGACCCATTACATCAAGATGGTCTGCACGGCAATTGGTAATAACACTGACGGTGCTACGAACAAATTTTCGTTCGGTAATCCATTGATAAGCAGGATTAACTGCCATACATTCAATCACTACTGCATCAGGATTTTCTTTGGCAGCATAACGGAAAATATATTTTTGTTCTATGATATTAGCTCCCATTAAACGGATTATAGCGGCTTCTCTACCATCTGGAAGTATGACTCTGGGAGTAGTTCCAGTAGTTTTGGCAACCGTTCTTTTGCCTCCAGCACGAAGTCCTGCAGCAATGAGACGAGTCACACTGGATTTACCCCGTGTTCCATTTACATGAATCCGTATAGGGATAGCATTGACATTGCGCTGATGCCTCCAGTATTCGTGTATCCAGTATCCTACCAGTAGCACCGTTGCAACTATCAGAACATTCATTTATTTCCTCTTATTATTTACATCTCTCAGGTGGAATAATTCTATTATCTCCTTTATATTCTTCTATGCAAAATCTGTTCCACCCTTTTTCTTTTCTCCAATTTGATTGAAGAAGATATTCAAGGATAGGAAAAATTATTATAGGATTTTAGGCAATCTTTTCTTTATTTTATACGGAGAAATTGATGTTTAAATGAAATGTTAAAAACACTCCATAAAAAATACAGTGGGGAATGCCGGGCGGCATCCCCACTGCTCGGAGGGCATTCTATGTAGGGTCTGTAGGCT
>MWCN01000101.1 GCA_002070045.1 Candidatus Cloacimonetes bacterium ADurb.Bin211 | reverse complement strand
TAGTTAATCAATTCTCCATTCTTCACCGTTCACTTTTCACTGTTCACCGTTCACTGTTCACCGTTCACCGTTCACTGTTCACCGTTCACCGTTCCCTACTTTGCCAGTACCATCTTTTTAGCCGATGTATAATTAGCTGTGGTTAGGCGATACAGATAAATTCCGCTGGCAACATTTCTACCGTTTTCATCACGACCATCCCAGGAAATCTGATAGTAACCTGGACTACTATGTTCCTGATTATAGCTCTTGATTTTCTGACCTTTCATATTGTAGATTTCAATTTTAACCTTACCTGCTTCTTTCAAAGAATAACGAATATTTGTATTCGGATTGAAAGGATTCGGGAAGGCATTATACAGTTTCGTAACCATTGGAACTACTGGAGGAAGCGGCTCCTGAGTTGGATCACCAATAGTAACGGTTAAAGGACCGTAGAATTCATTTGTTCCATCCAGGGCAATACTTTCCAGCCAGTAATAATAGACCTGATTTGTATAGACCTCAAAATCAGTATAGAAATAGCTGATTTGAGTTCCCGCTGCTGTGCCTTGGTCAATTAATTGAGCATTAATCTTAATGGCATTTTCCAAATCCTTTGCTTCATTCCGGAAAATATTATAACCGGAATGATTCGTCTCGGTTTCTGCCAGCCAGGCAATATTAACAAAATTCTCGGAAGTTACTACAGCTGCGAAGTTAGATAGAGTTACAGGTAATGTTTGACCTTCTTGCTGAGGGAATACAATACCCAAATCCCCAGCTGATTTAGTAGATGGTAAATTGAAAGTAACTGAGGTATCATTCCAAAGATCAACTCCTTGGCTACCGGCAGTGAGTATATTCCAGGTTCCAGGTTCTATTCTGTAGGCAATTTGTTCAGGAACGAAACCAAGATTATGGTTAATAGTGATTGTAGTTCCGGAGAAGTTTGTTCCGCTAAGCACAAAACTGAGTCCTACATTAGGAAGTTGGACTGCTGGAGGAGCCCATTCTGTAATAACGGTTATTACTGGTGTTCCCGTAATTCCTTCTATAGTTAACGAAGTATCCAGAGGATTTCCTGTTACCGGGTTATAAATTGGAGCAGGATCAGGATTGGCAGTTCCTCCGGAAGTAATACCGCTAACTATATCACTTCCTGCAAGGGTAATCCGGAAATTATCTACATAGAGATTATACATATTAGCATCGCTGTAACCATAGAAACCAATATAATAAATCCCTGTTGCCGTTGGAGTAAAGGATGCAGTTCCTATTTCAAATTCTTCATTAGTTAAGGGACTTTGATCATCAAGAAGAGTAGTAAGATCTGCAGGAGTAGGTGAGCTGCCAATATATACACCAAGGTTTTCAGAAGAATAATATACATCAACACGATATTCATATCTTATATTGTATGTAATATCCTTGGTTAAATTTATCGGAGGAGTAATAAACCAGTCATCCATTGCTTCGTAATAATTATAGCTTATCTGCATTGCCATATTAGAACCGCTTTCATCTAAGCGCTCCCATTCATTCCCATCATCATTTACATCTAAAACAGTCCAACCGTTAATATTGCTCTGGAAATCATTCAAATAAGGTATGGAACTTATAGAATAGTCAGCCCCGGTTCCGGTTAAAGGAATATTATGCTCTGTCTTACTTAAATTATCAACTATTTTTAAATATGCTGTCTTTTCACCTATGGAAGTTGGAGCAAAGGTAACAGAGACAGTCATTGTTTCATCTGAACCAAGTTCACAAGGATAGCTATTAGTATCTGTAAGCAGGAATTGATCTACATTAGTCCCGATTAGTTCAATAGCAGGATCAATGGTTAAGGTTCCACCACCATCGTTTTTAATAGTGAAAACCTGAGCAGAAGAAACTGTATTAATCTGTAATTCTCCAAATGCCTTGCTTTCTGGAGTTACAGAAAAGACAGGTTCAGCTGAGATATGTCTGAAATATACATTATCAATATCCAGATAGTAATCACCCCCACCCCAGGTTGCCAGGAATTTAGCCTTAATAATATCACCTTGAGAGACCTTTGCTTGGGTAATAGGAACACTGCAAGTAGCAAAGGAAGTGGAAGTAGTATGATTGCTGCTATCAATTGTGTGGATAGTTGTGAAAGTTGTTCCATCAGTAGAGATCTGAATTTCCAATTTATCACCAGCTACCAATGTATGAGCAGTATTCGGGTATCCGGAATATTCAACATAGCGATAATCAAATTGCAAGGTAGTATTATCGGTTAAAGGACCAACAGGAGGTGTAGTTACATAAGCAGAAGTAGATGAACTCCATAAATTTTTATACAATCCATTGCTGCTAACCCCATGACTTGAACTAACTGAAAAAGTTCCTGTCCAGTTTGCAGGTAAAGAAGTACTGGCATTAAAATCTTCCAGATAAGGAATAGATCTTGTAGGATCAGCAGCGGTAGTAAAGCTCCATTCTGTTCCCTGAATTTCCTGAGTTCCATTTAGTGTAAAAACCGTCCAATAAATTGTAGTAGTATATGGCCAATTTGCGGGATGAGTATATTGACTTTCAGTAACGGAAGCCATATTAACCAAATCACTTGCACCAGAGGATGTTCCTGCTTTTACTTTATAGCTGCTTGCTCCTGCTACATCTGCCCAATTAAGAACAAGATTTGTAGCATCTTGATTTGTAGCTCCATTATAGGGACTGGGAGAAATAGCTATTCCATTGACGGTAGAAAAATTCCATACAGGAATTTCTCCCGCATCAGACGCACAACCATATTCATTGTAGGGGTCTACTTTCCAGGAATAAGAACTGCCAAATAACAGATTTTCAGCAGGATCAAATACAGTTTCAGTTTGATTAGCTATTAGTTCCATACTCTCAGCATCTTTTCCTAAGTATATTTTATAACCGGTTGGAGCGCCACCACCGGAACTCCAACTTAAATTTGTGTTGATGGCAACTGAAGTTGCATTATTACCAGGAGAAGGATTGATTGCCGGATTGGGAGGGTTGCCTCCTTGGACACGAATAAATGATATTTCGTCAATATTAATGTTGTAACCATAATTTGAGATGGCTTTAAAAATAACATAGTAGGTTAAATTTTCTGCACCCGGTCCAATTTCAAAAGTATATTGATACCAGCCGTTTCCTGCTTCTACTGGAGCTTGATCATAATCCCGAATTATAGTTCCCAGTAAAGTAGCTCCAGTTAAACTGGGAGTTGTATTGGAATAAATTTCTACTTTGTCTGTATAAGAAGAATAACTACTTTTATAACGATACATCCAGAAACTGGTGGAATATACCATATCAGCAGCGCCAGCATCAATAGGAGGAGAGAATAAACTGGCATTTGAACCGTCACTTAAACTATAACTATTATAGTAAAGCATTCCAGCACCGGAATAAGGAGAAACGGTTGGATAAGAAGATCCGGTAGACCTCTGCCAACCAGTAGTTCCGGATCCTATTTGATGTGTCCAACCAAAAGGTGGGAAAGCCGTTCCATCAAAACTTTCCGTATGTGGAAATTCCGTTATTGTCGGATCAGCCATAGTTGTGAAAGACCAGACAGGAAGAGTAGCAATATCTGAAGCATAGCCATAATCATTATGAGGATCAACTTTCCAGTAATAAGTTCTTGTATATTCAAGATTTGGAGGGCTGAAAGATGTTGTTGTTATACCAGATTGTTCATTTTCAAAAGAGGTTTCACTGGTTCCCCAAAATATCTTATAATCAGTAGGAGAACCACCTCCACTACTCCAACTTAAAGTAACATTTTTTTGGACATTGGTTGCGGCATTAGCAGGTGAGGGATTAGTAGCTGGATT
>MWCN01000100.1 GCA_002070045.1 Candidatus Cloacimonetes bacterium ADurb.Bin211 | reverse complement strand
AAACGGAAACTATCATACTCTTCCCAATTATAGATGTCATAAGATATGTTGAGATTATCTAAAAGATTGGTATAGACAGGAAGTTCAATATTTTGATAGTCTTGATGACCGGAATAGGCAATCAGAACTTCTGTATCAGCAGTTGGCAATATTTTAAAACTGTAGAAAGTCACTGGAGCATCTTCAGGTAAATATCCGGTATTTCCTGCAGCATCCGTACCAGAGAAATAGTATTTCAATTCCACACCTTGAGGTAATTGCGGAAGCTGGAAATAATACATCGTTCCAGATTGACTAGTATATCCCATACTCTGCCATCCTTCTCCTATATCATAATGTAAAGCAAGAGAGGTTATGGGGGAAAGGTCTATAGCATTAACTTTTAATAGTGGACTGTTATTAAAGGTATTTCCTGCTTCGGTATAAGTCAAATGTGGAGGTTGATTATCTTCACCTGTGAAGAATTTTATAGCAAGATTATTATGTAAAAGATTCCCAGGAGGTTCCACACCTTGATATTGATTATTTACCACAATCTCTCTTAAATAGCATAGACCTATAGTTGCATCTTGATTCTGAATAGCTACTGTGGCACTTTGACCATTCTGATGAGGAACATTAGAACCACTTTGTCCAGTATAAGTGGTATGATATTGCATCAGAATATCACCATTTTCGTAAAATATAACTTCAAACTTTAACTGAGGAGTTCCTCCGGTTCCTGCTACAAAACGAAGATTATTCCATTGTACTACTGTATAACGGTCGGGAGCTTCTCCAAAAGTTTGAAAATAGATATCACTTGTTCCCGGCTCAGCAAATAAATCATCCCAATAAACTGCAATTAAAGTGGGCATTGCAGTATAACCAGGAATGGGATACACATAATTAAACATATTTCCATCGCTATCCCATCCTGTATCAGGATAAGGTTTTTGCCAATTACTTTCGGAAAGTAATATCTCTCCATTAATATCTACATATATATGGTCATACTGTTGACCATAAAACGGGAAAGGAAATCCCATTGGAATAGATTCACTAAAATTATCATCTCCTGCCCAGCTGGGAACCTGGTAAATTATTGTTGATGTTCCCGTGTTACTTATATCTATCCAGTTAAATTCTGGTCCTGCTTCATCATCACTATCAATAAATCTATAACCAAAAGTATCTGGACCTCCTTGAGTGATTCTATTCACTACAGTAAAGGCTTTTTCCAGAGTATCATTGGTAGGATTTCCATCTTCTGAAATTAAAGTAAAGTTAGCATTGTAAGTTCCTTCTTCTGTAATAGTGCAAGAGGTTGATAGGACAACGATAGCACTATTACCTGGTTCTAATTCAAGAGGATGAAACTCATCATTACTATATATAGAAATTCCTGAACTATTCAAAATATGACAGGAAATAGAAAGCATCCCTGAATAGGTAGCAGTGCCAGTATTTTGAACTTTTAAGGACGGTATAAAAGAATGATTTAGATATTCAAAATCACGAGGTGAGGTTATCTCTGTGATACCAAGATCCAGGGTCGGAACAGGAAGAACTTCTACCAGCACTGTATCAGAAGCAGAAAGACCAGATATATTATCAGTCATTGTGAAAGTAATGTTTTCTGAACCTATAAAATCAGGAGAACTAAAAGTGACTATTCTCCCGTTAATCTGGACATTGATGTTAACATTCCCAGAAACACTTAAAGTGCAGGAATTGATATCGGTACAGGTTATAAAGGGAGTAAAATCAACTGTCAGAGTTTCACCTTGAATAAAACTGAAGTTTTCTGGTAGGTCAAGAGCAGGTTGAATAATTAGTGGTTGTCCTATCTGAATATCATCTATCAAGATACCATAATTTATACAATTCCACAAAAAACCAATATAAATTGCTTGGTTTGCCCAGTTAGAAAGATTTAATGAAACTCTTTGATAGCCAGTCCCTATATTTTGTAAGTATAGAATTTGATTAGTGAAATTATTTACCGCTGTTCCTGTGGTTGAGACATAGACTTTGAGTTGTTCCGTACTAATCCAGGAACGAGTGTAAAATATAAGAGAATCACCATCCGCGATATTTAACTGAGGAGTTATCAACCAATCAGCATTCTGATTAGGGAGATAATTATCACAAAAAGCTGCTCTGGTCCCTGAATGCGCATGAGTTGCATTATTAAGATTCCGCCAGACCATTCCATCTCCATCATCATAAATAGTCCAGCCCGCAGGCAGAGTAGTAATATTATCAAAGTTTTCATCTATGTGCCATTGACCCAGGCAGATGGTACATAAGCATAATAGGGCGATGATTAAAATAATGTTTTTTTGCATAATATTCCTCTTTTTATAAATAAGAAAGTTGTGGATTTTCTATCTGAATATACCATTCATTTTCCCCGGCTACATTACCACCAAGGGATATATTCTCTCCCCAATAGACAGTAAGTAAACCCTGACACTTATGTTTATAGGAAGAATCAATATTGGTTAAATGAACATTTTCATTGGTCCCTAAACATACTAAGGCAACTTTTGCTCCATCTTTTCCACCAGCCATAATGGCTTGTTTCAGAAGTTCCTCGTTAGATTCAGCTTTGAATTCTGCTATCTTGTTGTTTACAAAACGAATCCAGGGTCTTTCTACGATTTTACCAGAGATATAAGCCAAATCACCCGTTATTTCTCCATTTAAACTATCTGGCTCTGGAATGAGAAGAATCTCTCCTCCAGGTAAATTAATCGTTGGACTCTGGAATTCACTATAACCAAAAGAACCACATTCTGCCAGGATCTTCTGGATATTAAAAGTGAAGCCAGTAGTTGAATTGCTCACTCTTATAGTTTTGTGTCTGGACATATCAGCACAAAGATTATGAGTGCGTTGATACAGTTTTTTATAATCTATATCCAGAGCTTTCCAGAACTGTATTTCACTTTCTAGGGCTTTTTCTTCTAAAGTATGGGGAAGTAAACCAGGCATAATAGCGATTTTAATCTTATTCTGCGAGATGATTTTTCTGCTCTGAGCAAAATGCTTACTCCGTAATCTCTGCTTTTGAGAGTCATTAAGTTCTATATAACGAGCTTCACCATTTAGATTTAGATAGACATTATGTTTGGCTAAAAGACGATTAAATTGTTTATAATCCGCATCAAAAGCAGCTAAAGAATATTCTTCATATTTAGCTTTTAAGATCTCTGTTGGTTGATAAATCCAGGTGGTGAAAATGCTCCTTCTTCCTGCCTCTATTAATATTTTTTCTACTAAGGGTTGATTGTATCTTCCGCTTACAATTAACAAGGATTCCTGAGGTTTCATTTTAAGACTGTCATCAAGAAGCTTAGCTGCCACACTGTTAAGATTCATATGGTATTCTTGAGTCAAAATATTATCAATTATATCCCTTGTACTCAGAGAGTGGTCATTAATATTTTGACCAATAGCAAAATCTAATACAAAATTCTTTGCGGTGGCACGATAATAAACCTCTTTAACTCTATTCTGATTGGAGGGAACTATTTCAATCAAATTTTCTTCTAAAAGCTTATTGAGGTTATAGTGCACTTTTTGTTTACTTATGCCATAAATGTGCGCTAATTGTTGACAAGTAGCTGCTCCACGAATTAGCTCTCTTAAGATATTATATCTCAATTCGGAACCAAGTTCTCTAATTTGAGAGTGCTTATTTAATACTTCAATATCTTTTATCATATTTTCACCTTACAATTTCCCTGATAATAAAAGCTAGATATTTGTCAAGATATTTTTGACTATCTATAATAAATTTCAATTCTCTTTTCTACTAAACATAATGTGTTTACAATATCTAAACAAAGTTTCCTCTAACCTAAAAGAAGATTATATTGTCTTTGGTTAATGAAAAAGAGTGATTTGAAGTATAAAGAAGGAGAAAAGATGCAGTCTAGCTGATTTCGCAGATTTTTTTTATTATTTACCTCTCACAGATGGCACAGATAGCACAGATAAGAATTTTTGATAATAAGATGTTAATATTAGAAGAATTACCCCACGCAGATTTCGCAGATTTTTTTATTATTTACCTCTCACAGATGGCACAGATAGCACAGATAAAAATTTTTGATAATAAGATGTTAAAATGGAAGAATTACTTCACGCAGATTACGCTGATTTCGCAGATTTCTTTATTTATGTTTAGAATATTAAGCATAATCTAAAATTCTGAATTTATCTAAGTATATTATTATTAAAACCAATTAGTAGGCTTAGACATTTCTTTTGCGATTTCAAGAGAGTTAAAATTATAATGTATTAATAATCATCCATCTGCGTTATCTGC
>MWCN01000099.1 GCA_002070045.1 Candidatus Cloacimonetes bacterium ADurb.Bin211 | reverse complement strand
ATATTCCACGAATATAGTTCAGCATCAGGCAAATCTTATCCTATGATAATGACATAAAGCCAGACCTAATGCATCGTAAGCATCGTCTTGAGCTGGTTTATTGTGCAGATTAAGTATCTGATTAACCATATATCGCACCTGTTGCTTACTTGCATTTCCGTTTCCTACCACCGCTTTTTTAACTTCTCTCGGACTGTATTCAGCTATGGGAATATCATTTTGAGCAAGAGCCAAAAGAATCACACCACGAGCCTGTCCCAGAGTGAAAACACTTCGTATCTGTTTATGATAAAATATACTTTCCACCACAGCTATATCTGGTTTATATTCCTTTAAGATACTATTGATGGCATTATAAAGGAGTTCTAATCTTTGTGGCAAGTCCTTACCTTTTAATAAATTAATAACATCGCAGCCTGCTGAGATAATTCTTCTTTCTTTTAATTCTAAAAGTCCATATCCACAAAAACGACTACCGGGATCTATACCAATAATTATCACGCTTCTTGACTAAGAGCTTCCATTACTTCATCAGATACTTCAAAATTGGCATAGACCTTCTGAACATCTTCCAGATCTTCCAGCATTTCTATTAGTTTAAATATCTTTGGTGCAACTTCATCGGCATTAATAGTTGTTTTGGGAACACGGGTTAGTTCTGCATTCTCAATAGGATAACCTAATTTTTCCATATTGGAAAGAACAGTATGGAAATCTTGAGGAGCAGTGTAAACATCAAAATAATCACCATTTAATTCTATATCTTCAGCTCCTGCTTCCAGTGCTTGGAGCATAAAATCATCTTCATCCAGTCCAGCGGCTGGAACATTAAAAAACCCTTTCTGCTCAAAGTTCCAGGCTACAGAACCACTTTCTGCCATAGTCCCACCATATTTAGTCAAGGTATGACGCAGATCTGCAATAGTGCGATTTTTATTATCCGTCATAACCTCAATAACTAAACCAATGCCATTGGGTCCATAACCTTCATATACTACTTCTTCATAGGATACACCTTCAATTTCACCTGTTCCTCTTTTAATCGCTCTTTCAATGTTGTCTCGTGGCATATTAGCTGCTTTAGCATTCATAATTGCGGTACGAAGGCGGGGATTAGCTTCAGGATCGCCTCCTCCACTTTTAGCAGCAAGAATGATTTCTTTTACAAGACGAGTGAAGAGCTGGCCTCTTTTCGCATCAGCAGCACCTTTTTTATGCTTGATGGAGCTCCATTTATTGTGTCCAGACATATAAACCTCTTTCTATTTTAATCATCTTTATTGTCAATTAATACATAACCTTATTGTCTCTCAGGCTATAAATTGTCAAGTAAGAAAAAAGGGAAAAGCTTTTTCTGGCTTTCCCCCTTAATTTATGTCCAATAGTATAGTAAATATTAGCTTTCGGATTCTTGCCAGGAAGCTACCACTTTTGCCGCTATATCGTCAGGAACTTTCTCGTAATGTGAGAATTTTTGAGCGAAACGCCCTCTTCCTTGAGTTAGTGATTTTAAAGCAGGGTAGTAAGAATACATCTCGGCTACAGGCATTTGAACAATCAGATGTTGTTTTTTGCCGTGTTGTTCCATTCCCATAATCCGACCTCTACGAGTGCTGATATCTCCCATCACATCACCCATATATTCACTTGGAACAATGATGGTTAGTTCGTGGATAGGTTCCAGCAAGATAGGTTTGCACTTTTTGAAAGCTTCTTTAAAACACATAGAAGAAGCAATCTTGAATGCCATCTCGGAACTATCTACTTCATGATAACTGCCATAATATACTTCCACCGAGACATCAACTACAGGATAACCCGCAATTATGCCCTTTTCCATCGTTTCAACAACACCTTTTTCTATTGCTGGTATGAAATTGGAAGGGATCACACCACCCACGATAGAATTGATGAATTTGAAACCTTCACCTCGTTCAAGAGGTTTAATACGGAAATAGACCTCAGCATATTGTCCTCTTCCGCCGGTCTGTTTTTTGTGACGGTATTGAGCTTCTCCGCTGGTAGTAATTGTTTCTTTATAAGGAATACGAGGGTCTTGCAGGATAGCATCAACCTTATAGCGGTTCTTTAGTTTACGAAGAACAAGCTGTAATTGCTGTTCGCCCAGACCGGAAATAATATTCTCATGAGTTTCGTGATTAATCTCAAAACGGATAGTAGGGTCTTCAGCAATCACTTTCTGCAGGGCATTACTAATTTTTTCTTCATCGCTCTGATTCAATGCTTTAATTGCTTGCCAGTAGGTTGGAGTAGGCAATTCCGGCATCTTCAAAGAAAGGTCAGAACCGAGAGCAGTAATAGTGTTTAAAGCTCGGGTATTTTTCAGCTTAACTAGGGCACCAATTTCTCCAGCTTTAAGTTCTTGAGCATCATCACGACTCTTGCCTAACATATAGTAGATATTACCAGCTCGTTCTTTTACTCCTTTTTCTGGAATATAGAATTCCATACCAGTCTTTAAGGAGCCTGAAAAAAGACGAAGATAGGCATAATCACCCATTGTGGGATCAGCATAGAGCTTGAATACATAGCCCAAAAGCTCTCCATCGGGAGAAGTAATAAACTCAGCAGGCTCTCCTTTTCTTAACACTGGTATGGGATTAATATCTTCTGGAGAAGGTAGATACCTTTCCACTGCATCTAAAAATGCCATAACTCCAACACCAGTTAAAGCAGAACAGGCAAAAGCTACACATATCTCACCATTTGCCAGAGCTTTCCGCATACCACTAATCAGCTGCTCTTCGCTGAGTGCACCTTTATCTAAAAAATCATTTAATAACTCTTCATCCGTTTCTGCTATAGCTTCCATTAATTTTTGATGGGCTTCAGCTATAGTAGATTGCATATCTAAAGGAATTTCTGCTTCACCATCAGGAAGAAGTGCTTTCTGACGAATTACATCCACTACTCCTTCAAAAGTGCTTTCTTTACCAATTGGAATATGCACGGGAATAGGATTGAATCCTGCATTCTCATAGATAGTATCCAGTGTCTTCTGAAAATCTGCATGTTCATTATCCATTCTATTGACCAGAACAATCTTTGCCGCTTTTTCATTTTCCAGCTGTTCTATGGCTAATTCTAAGCCAACTTCATATCCTGCAGTGCCATTTACTACCAACACCACATTTTCTACGGCAGGAATAGAAACAATGGTTTCACCTATAAAATCAGGAGAGCCCGGAACATCTATTACATTGATTTTGCAATCATTATGATGAGCATATCCTACTGCTAATCCTAAGGACATCTTTTTAATTATCTCTTCCGGGTCAAAGTCCATAACGGTATTGCCTTCATCAATCTTACCCAGACGGTTTGTAGTATGCGTCAGGAAAAAGATTTGTTCCGCAAGACTGGTTTTCCCTGCACCACTTGCACCCATAAAAAGAAGATTACGCATTTTCTTCAGTTCATATTCTTTCATTTGTTCCTCATCTATTTCTACATTACTTTGATTTCCAAAGAGTTAGAAAGATTTATAAAATAAAATCTTATTTTAAAAACTCTGTTTTTTATTCAGATATATTGTCAAACCCTTTTTTAATTATTTGGAACAAAAAGGATTAACAAAATAGAATTTTCCCTTATTCCGAATATTGTTATAATTTTGAATATTTATATCTTAATTCTTAGGAAAGAACTGATATCCCGGTTATATTAAAGTTATGACCGATTTCGGACATAAGCTGGACATAAGCTGGACATAAGTTCAGCATCAGTAGAACAGATTTTATTTATTTCTTGAAATGACATAGAATACAGGATTATTATAAATTGTTAAGAATTATTAAAGGATACTTCTACATTTCTCATAGGGTTCTTCCTTATTAACTATAGATTTCTCTTGTCAAAATAATTAAAGGCAAGAATTTGTTATTTAATAAAGTATAAAATGGAGAAGCGGTGAATTCCAGAATTAAGATATTGATAATTTTGATGATACTTATTTTTTGTGGAAGTATACTCTGGGGTGAAACTTATGGAGAAAGAACGGCAGCTAACCTTAAAGCAAAAGGTTGGAATCCTTCCTTAATTGTGATACTCATATCAACTTTGCCTGTAGTAGAACTTAGAGGTTCCATTCCCGTGGCAATTGCAGTCTTAGGGATGCCCTGGCAAAAAGCTGTGACACTTTCCATTCTTGGCAATATGCTGCCTATTCCTTTTTTATTGCTTTTTTTAGAGTGGTTTTTTAAATTGATTTCAAGATATAAATGGGGTAAAAAATTTACCGATTGGATGTATAATCGCACCCGGAACAAAGGTAAGGTAGTAGAGCGATATGAGGAAATTGGTTTAGCAATATTTGTAGGTATTCCATTACCAGGAACAGGAGGATGGACTGGTTCATTGGCAGCTAAAATTTTTGGCTTGTCTTTTGCTAAATCACTACTCTGGATTTTTATTGGAGTGCTGATCGCTGCTGTTATAGTCACTTTATTAACTCTTTTGGGAGTAGCTGTTTTTTAAATATGGCAAACTTAACTAAAGATTCTTACACTATATTTTGGCTGGCTGGAGAAAACTCTGGTGACCTTCATTCCAGCATTGTGATGAAAAGTCTCAATTCTGGCATTCCAGGTGTCCGGCACCTAGGAATAGGTGGACCTCGTATGCAAGCAGAAGGTTTATTACCACTTTTCCCTTTTGCTCCCTTTAATGTTATGGGATTTGTAGAAGTTGCTGGACATCTGGGTTTTTTCTGGAAGGTAGAGCGACAGTTAAAAAAGTTTTTCCAGGAAGAAAAGCCAGACCTTGCTATTCTGGTTGATTATCCGGGTTTCAATCTCAGGATAGCAAAAATGGCTGATGACCTGCATATCCCTGTTCTATTTTATATCTGTCCTCAGTTCTGGGCTTGGAAACATAACCGGGTATATAAATTAAAAGAGAATGTTCGTCAAGTAGCCTGTATTTTACCTTTTGAAAAAGAGTTACTGGAAATGCATAATGTCTCAGCAACTTATGTGGGACATCCTATAGCTGAAGAGATAAAATTTGAACTGGATAGAGAGAGTTTTGCCCATTTCTATGGAATCAATGCAAAAAAACAATGGTTAGGTTTTCTTCCTGGTAGTAGAGATAATGAAGTTAAAAGGTTGCTTCCCACTTTTTTGGAAGCAGCAAAAATATTGGATAGGAATAGATTTGAGATTTTGATATCCAAGGCTTCAACCGTCTCCCACTCACTTTTTATGAGTATTTGTGAAAGCTCTGGTTTATCCAGAATCCATATTATAGATGGCTATCGTTATGAGATGATGAAGTTTGCAGATTATCTGGTTAGCACCTCGGGAACAGCAACTCTTGAAGCAGCATATATAGGCACTCCCTTAACTATCTGCTATAAGGCAGCTCCTCTTTCCTATCTTATAGGTCGTAACTTAGTGCGTATTAAAAGAATAGGCTTACCCAATATCGTCTTAGATAAAGACCTTTTACCTGAATTAATCCAGCAAGAATGTAATTCTGTAAATATCGTTAGAACGATTTTAGAGACTGTGGATAATCCCGATAAAATAGCTGTTACCAAGAAAGAACTTTCCCGACTAAAAACACTTTTGGGAGAACGAAAAACCAGTCTTGAAATGCTAAATCTGGTTAAGAAAATGTTAGAGACCTATGCCTGAAATCCTGATGCCGTTAGAAGCAATCCTTGGTGCTGGATTATTAAAACTTTTAAGAGCAACTTTAAGGATTACAGTTCAGAATCAACCCTCCGATGATTTTCGTTGTGTCTATGCTTTTCTGCATCGCAATCTTCTGCTTCTTACCTTGCATAGAATTAATTCTCAGATAGCGGTAATGGTCTCATCATCAAAGGATGGAGAACTCATTGCTGGACCGCTTAAATACTTAGGC
>MWCN01000098.1 GCA_002070045.1 Candidatus Cloacimonetes bacterium ADurb.Bin211 | reverse complement strand
AAGGTGGATGTGCTGGTGAATAACGCTGGTATTTTTAGTGTGAGTGGTGTGGAAGAGACCACTATGGAGATATGGAATAAAGTGATAAGCGTTAATCAAACTGGCACTTGGCTGGGTATGAAGTATATTGTCCCCTTAATGAGAAAAGCAGGTGGAGGTTCTATCATCAATATCTCCTCGGTTTACGCTTTAATAGGAACTGGAACCTCGGCTGCTTATCAATCTACTAAAGGAGCCATCAGAATTTTAAGTAAAACTGCTGCCATTGAATTTGCGAAGGACAATATCCGCGTCAATACCATTTTCCCTGGTGCTATCGCTACTTCTATCACGGAAACCGCACTGGATAAACCATCAAAAATAGAAGAAACTGCTTCCGATATCATTCAGATAATACCTATGAAACGCATCGGCAAATCCATTGAAGTTGCTTATGGAGCTCTCTATTTAGCCAGTGATGAAAGTTCTTACACTACTGGAGCAGAGCTGGTTATTGATGGTGGATGGACTATCCCTTAATCTTTCTTTATCCAGAATAAACTGAAAAATTTAAGTTCCTGAAATTATATTGAATTAAGGACTGAATGAGGGGAGACAGATAAATTAAGCTGTTTCCTCTTCTTTTTTTCTATTACTTATATATGTATGTAATCCCTTATTTATCAATTAATTCTTTGCTCCAATCTTCTATCAAGCGTTAATCAAGCGTTAATCAAGTCTTAATTAGTTAACGCTTGATTAACACTTGATTAAGAAGTGATACCAGGGAATACTCTATAATGATAAAAGATAAATTCACTAACCATCCAAGTTAAACTATAGTTCAACTCTACTATAATCGCCAATTGAATGAAGGAAGAATAAATATGACTTCTATTAATATTGCTCTTGCTGTATAGACCGTCTTGCGTATATTTAATTATTAAGAATGGATTAAAAATAGCGGCAGTTAATGTAAATAAATATATAAAGAAAGAGATCGTTGTATAAATCCTGGTCATTAACTAAAAATAGGAATAGTCCAGAATTCACCCTCTATAAGATTCATAAACATTCTCGTATAAATTTTGGCCATAAATATATTTGTATAAATCGGAGTCTTTAATATGTTCGTTTATGAAGCTCTGAAGATGCTTTATTATTCTTTACCTTATAACTGTTATATAATATCAATGACCTTAAAAAAGCCTTACGGTTTTGTGAGACGAAGACGTCTCACCCCCCTATAAAAAAGCTTTGGGAGAAAAAGTTTTCTTACCCCACTATTTTCATTGTTTATTAATAGGCAAAGACCACACCAGATTGAGGGAAAACCCATTCTTCAGGTTTAGTAGTCACGGTTATAGTATTCTTTGAGGTGGTTATTTTCGGATATTTATTTTGACCAGCAAAAAAAGGAACGCATTCTATCTCTTTGAGGGTCTCCGGATAGGAAAAGCTAATTTGAACTCCGTGAGTAAGTTCAGTAATAAATATACTTAATTGGTGAGAAGATTTAGGATAGAGGGTTATAGTATTGATTTCGTAGCGAACTTCCTGTCCGATGAGATTTTTTAGTTCAGGATGAGAACATCGTATTTCCATAGCCTCTGCTTTGAAATTTATTCTGGTTACCAATTCTATATCATTCACTTTTACAGAAGAAAGTTGAAAAGTAGAAGGATTGAGCTGAAAATTACCATCCATAAGCCAGCGATATTCCACATCGTTTTTTTTGAAATATTCCTTTAACGCTTTATCTGAATTGGCACAAGCAACCAGGAAAAAGTCTCTTTGCAAAGTTTTAGAAAAGCTTAAAGTGGTCTCAGCTTTCCAGTAATCTTTATCTGAACTTTCAGTGAAAAGGATATGATGACGGAAATCTTTACGATAACGAATATCCATATCTTGATTGTAGAAAAATACCCGCAGAATTTCTCTAAAGATGAGTTCACTCATCTCTTCGCTATTTATTCTTTGAGCTATGGCAGATTGGATAATCTGATTTAATTTGGAATTCGGATAGTCACTGGAAACAAAATCCCTTCTGGATAAAGGAGCAGCAGTTACCAATCTTCCTGCTTCGTAATAATAGCGTTTCGCTCTACGTCCCACCTGACAGAGTAATTCATAGGAAGAACCATTATATAGACTTGCCAGATTCTCCACACGGATATCTTCATAACCATTTCCTAAGAGAATAACTTCCGCTCCACACTGGATTTCCGGAGCATCTGTCAAATCCACACAAATCATATCCATACTGACTTTTCCAATTACAGGACAAAGTTTTCCTTCAATAAGCACCTTGCCTTTATTAGAAAGAAGGAAATCATAGCCATCAGCATAACCAACTGGAATTACAGCATAACGAGTTTTCCTATAAGCTTTCCAGGTCTGATTATAACCAACAGTTGCTCCTTCAGGAATCTCTTTTATCTGAATGATTGTTGATTTGAAGGTCATAACAGGTTTAAGTTCTATTTTCTCTTTCTGTGCAGGATGAGTATAAACACCATAACTCAGGATACCTAAGCGACAAAGATTGCCCGAGCCTCCCAATCCATTAATCAGAGCAGAACTATTAGCTATGTGAATCCATTCTACTTTCACTTTATACTTTTTTAGCACCTGCTTGAATCTTTGCTCCTGTATTTTACTGAACTCTAAGTCACTTTCAGAAGAGGCAAAATGAGAAAAGACACTTTTTACCTCCAGCTCAGCTTTGTTCTGACAAAAAGACCAGAGCTCAGCAAAATCTTTTTCAAGAGTACCACTTCTATGCATTCCTGAATCAAACTTCAAGCTAATCGGACATTTAACTTTTTGTTTAGCACAGAATAAGACAAGTTCTTGGGCAAAAGAGAGGTCATTAATCGTAGGAATAAGTTTATATTCCAGAATTCCGGGAATTTCATCTATTAAAGAAGGCGAAAGTATAAGAATAGGAGCTTTACAACCTTCAATTCTCAAGAGCTTTCCTTCTTCCAGATTAGCTACTCCAAGAGCGACAGCACCTTCTTTTAAAGCAGCTTGAGTTATTTCCCAGGCACCGTGACCATAAGCATCAGCTTTAACAATCTGAATGAATCCCTGCCCTGGTTTCAAGAAAGTTTTAAGGGCTTTCAGATTGTGCTTAAAAGCATCCAGATCAATTTCTACCCAGCTTCTTT
This sequence comes from Candidatus Cloacimonetes bacterium ADurb.Bin211, assembly GCA_002070045.1. Classification (GTDB taxonomy): domain Bacteria; phylum Cloacimonadota; class Cloacimonadia; order Cloacimonadales; family Cloacimonadaceae; genus Syntrophosphaera. The sequence continues at coordinate 2,471 of MWCN01000098.1, read as the reverse complement.
CCAGACTTTTTTCTCTTTTATCCAAGGTCAAATCCTAAAAGTATTTCGCTGCCAGATCTGCCAGAGCTGATCTTTCCCCTTTTATCAGGGTTATATGACCTACTATATCTTCCACTTTCAGCTTTTCTACTGTTACAGAAAGACCATTGGAAGAAGAATCCAGATAAGGAATATCTATTTGATAAGGGTCACCCGTAAGAACAATCTTAGTATTTTCTCCGGCACGTGTGATAATAGTTTTCATTTCATGAGGAGTAAGATTTTGCGCTTCATCAATAATCATAAACTGGTCTGGAAGACTTCTTCCCCGGATATAGGTTAAAGGTTCCAGTTCCAGATAACCATAATCTATGAAATCATCTATGCTGGTTTTATGTTTACTTTTTGTGCCTACAGGAATATTTTGATCGTGACGAGAAAGTATTAAATCCATATTATCATAGATAGGTTGCATCCAGGGATTGAATTTTTCAGTTTTAGTGCCCGGAAGATAACCCAAATCCTTACCTAAAGGGAAAATAGGACGCGAAATAACTAAACGAGCATATTTATTTTCTTCTATCACCTTCTGTAATCCTGCAGCCATTGCCAGAAGGGTTTTACCAGTTCCCGCTATTCCAGAAAGGCTAACTAACTTAACATTATCATCCAGCAATAGTTCAAAAGCCATCTCCTGTTCATAGTTTCTTGATTTAATCCCAAAAACCTCCTGCCCGTGATAATAAGTAAAAGGTATCAGGGTATTGGAAGAACTGATATATCTCGTAATATAGGAAATGGAAGGATCAGATTTTTTAGTGAAACGTACAAATTGATTGGGATAAAGATTCTCAATCTTATTGGGAATAGATGGTTTATCTTTCAAAGCTTCAAATTCATCATCAGGAAGTTCTTTAACTATTGATCCCGTATATAATTCTTCAAAATTAACCGTTCCTGTCTCAAAATTTTCTGCATTTAAGCCCACGCTATCAGCTTTTATACGCACATTAGCATCCATAGAAACCAGGACCACTTTGGTATCGGGATATTTTTCTTTAAAATAGAGGGCAGTACTGATAATCAGGTTATCATTTCTATCCAGAAACAAAAGTTCAGAAGCTACATCAGTAACCTCTTTATTAACTGTAACTTGCAGGATGCCACCATTATCCAGTTTTACACCTTCCTGCAAACTGCCTCGGGATCTTAAGGCATCAAGATACCGACCTATTTGACGGGCATTTCTACTCTTTTCATCCACTCCTTTCTTAAACTGGTCTATTTCTTCAATAACAATAATGGGAATAACTACTCTATTATCCTGAAAGGAGAAAATTGCCTGAGGGTTGTGCAGTAGGACATTTGTGTCCAGAACGAAAATCTTTTGAGCCATATATAACCTCTTCTTTATATCTAAAAGCTTTTATACTTATCTTTAATATAAAAAATAAAGGAAAGAGAAAAAGTTTCTTTAATCAAGAATAGATTTAAGGGTTTTATCGTCAATAAATTTGTCTAATAGATAATAAACTGTGGTGCTGAAGAGGGGACTCGAACCCCTACGAGCTTATCGCTCACTAGTCCCTGAAACTAGCGTGTCTACCAATTTCACCACTTCAGCTCCCTCACCAGAATTCAAATCTTTAATTGCAAGGGTTATGTCAAGCAAAAATAATAAATTTCATTCCCAGGGTAAAGATTTACCGAATAAATTATCAAAACTTTCCAATCTCCATTGCCAGTTACCTAAAGCTGTGCCTGGAACATTCATTCTGCCAGAAGCATCCAGACCCAGAATATCCTGCACCGGCAAAACCACATTCTGACAACCTGAAGCTTCAGCGATGATACACATTATTAAGTGAATAGAATGCTTGATGTCTTCCTCTGTTTCCAGACCTAATCCAGAAAAGAGTAGAGGATGCTCATTGATGAATTGCAGTAAATTAATCTTACTGGGTGAATCATCACTTAGATTTGCATACCATTCTTGGGTAGTAGGATTGTCATGAGTCCCAGTATAGATATATCGTTCTGGAGGAAATTTTTTGATATCAGGAACTCGTTCTTCAAAGCAGAACTGCAAGATAATCATACCTGGTAACTTATAATAATCACGATAATAACAAACCTCATCATTCAGGATACCCAGGTCTTCCACAATGAACGCTTCAGGAGAAAAAGTGTTCATTATAACAGGGAAAAAATTCTCTGGAGTAGCCCTTTTCCATTCACCCTTTAATGCATTCTCAGGTAAAATAGGTTCTCCAGTCTTCTCATCATAAGGACAGGGAACACACCAGAAATTAACATAACCAATAAAATGGTCTAAACGCAATTTATCCAGATAGTTCAAGGCATTTTTTATTCTATTTATGAAAAGCTGAAATCCATCTTCTTTCATTTTATCCCACTTATAAATAGGATTGCCCCAGAGTTGTCCATCTTGACTAAAGGCATCGGGTGGAACTCCTGCCACATTCAGACGA
>MWCN01000097.1 GCA_002070045.1 Candidatus Cloacimonetes bacterium ADurb.Bin211 | reverse complement strand
CATACTTCCATCAAAAGAAAACATCAATTTATCGTCAAGAGGATTTCCTTCATAAAGAGTTCCCAGAAGCTGTCCCTTCAGATTAAAGAGCTGAACCTTAACTGGTCTTTTATCCAGTCCCTTGATAGTTATATTGCAGGGACCGGAGAGAGGATTATAGGGATTGGGTACATAACATTTCAAAGCAGGAACAGGCATTGTTTCATCGTTTACTGCGGTTGTATCATACACAACTTCAACTATATCACTTAAATTATCACTGCAGCGAAGGGTGATATATTGAGAGGGATTTGTTATGAGCAGAGAATAGTGAACAACCTGAGTGTAATCAGGGTTAAGTGTTATTGGTTCCAGAATTTGACCACCGGCTAATTCTACTTCCATAATAAGCGGGAAATCTTCCTCGTTATCGGTGTAATCAAACTCAAATAGGTGGGTAGTAGAATTATAAGTTAGATTAGTAAGCTGAGGAAGGGTATTCTGGTCTACCTGATAATGATAGTTCTGGAAGATTAAAAATCCAGGAGAGGTATAATCCCCTTGAGTGAAGTGTGGTTGCTGTTCCAGTAAGCCAAAGTTAACGCTTATATTGGTAAATATAAGGGCATTTGAGAGATTGGGCCAATTACCAAAATCAGGGTCGTTAATAAGGTCAGACATATTACATCCCATTATAAGTTTTCCATTAACCACTGAAGTCTCAATATCTCCTATTCTAACAAAGGAAGTAGGTCCAACACCTTCCAAATCAATTCCCATTTTATATAAGCCAGGAGAGAAGACTGAGGGAATATTGAAGGTGTAAATCATAGCATAGCAAAGTGTATCAATCACAGTTTCGGGGTTGAAGATGAATGTTGCAAAAAGATTGTAGGAGGTGATATTATGTACCAGGGGAAAGGCATTGGCAACATTTGCCAAAGCAGAATAAAGTTTAGTTTCAGTGGCACCACACCAGCAATCAGTGAGATCTAAGGCAGGGATATCGGGTAAGTCAGAATCTCCTGAAGGGTCAGTAGCAATTTCACCTAACTGAGATAAAGCAGGGGGAAAGACATCAGAAGTCAAATAAGGAATATGCATAAAAATAATGTATTCACCTTCAAAAGTTACTGGGGTGCGTAAACGATAGCGAAGAGATTGACCAAATTCATAGGGAACGACAGCTTCCATCTGATTTGCTTGAATGGGAGAAGCCGAAGTATACTGCCAATCCGAGCCATTAAGACTATAAAAGCATTGAGTAGCGGTTGGATTGCTTGTCTCATCCAGCCATCTTAAACGAAGATAGCCATCGGGACAGAGCGAACTATGCGATAAGTTTAAATAGGTGTTGATTTCCTGAGCGGATAGCAACACGGTGACAAAGAGTAAAACAAACATCAGGCATTTTGTTTTCATTTTTGGTCTCCTTTAACCTTAAAGTTTGTTTTCTATATTATATTTAATCTAATTCATAAAACAAATAGAAATTTTGAGTGGGTTTTATGCAGGAGTGAATAAGGGTAGGAAGTAGGCTTGAGGAGGTCAAGTAAACCACAAGAGAAAAAGCTTTCTCTCTTCAGCTTCCAATTAACTATCAGCGAAATAATATTCCCCTTTTTCATTTCTTTCATAATGATCCTCTAGTGTGATTTTAATTATTCAGGAATTTATAGTTGTCAAGATATTTTTGCAATTTTCTTATATAAATTTATAAAAGAAGAAGGAAATAAGTTTGAGGGAAAGTTCAAGGTAAATTGGTGGAGCTAAGGGGAATTGAACCCCTGACCTGAACATTGCGAACGTTCCGCTCTCCCAGCTGAGCTATAGCCCCACTTTTTATTTTATCTATGTTATTTTAAATGAGTTATTTACTTTAAATCTTCAAGGAGTTCTTTTGTCAAGGATAGTTTTGTGTTCACTTCTTCAAAGTGTTTTTTTTCATTTTCCACTATTTCCGGTTTTGCATTGGCGAGAAAATGTGGATTATCCAGTTTATTTTTAATCACTTGCACTTCTTTTTCCAGTTTTTCAATTTGTTTACTTAAGCGTGCTTTTTCAGCTTCCAGGTCAATTATTCCTTTAAGTGGAAGAAAGATTTCCAGATTACGAACCACAGCAGCAATAGAGGCTTTAGGCTTGGGTAATTGCAATCCGACTTCAATATTATCTACTTTTGCCAGTCTTTTGAAATAAGTGGTATAGCGTTCAATCAGGTCTTTTTGTCTTTCTTCTGCTACTCTAATCACCAGAGAAATAGGAATGCCAGGATTGAGGTTGAGTTCTTTTCTTAGATTACGGACAGCGGTGATAGCTTCTTGCATAAAGGACATATCATCGGCAATCTCGGGGTCAATCATTTTTTCATCGCAGGAAGGGAAAGCAGCAATAATGAGAGCATCTTCTGGTTGAGGAAACACTTTTTTAATGTTTTGCCAGATTTCTTCGGTGATAAAGGGCATAATAGGATGAAGAAGGCGCATAGAGTTTTGCATCACATCAAGCAGAATATAAAGAGTAGTGCTTCTGGAAAGGATATCATTGGAGTTCAGTCGGTCCTTAGAAAGTTCTATATACCAGGAGCAGAATTCATCCCAGAGGAACTGAAAAATTCCTTGTGCTGCATCATTAAATCTCAAGTTTTGATAATGTTCAGCAGTATTTCTTGCTGTTTCATTTAAGCGAGAATAAATCCAGAGATCTGCAAGTTCCATCTGAAGTTCATCTTTTCTGGGTAGTTTTTCGCCTTCTTTAATATTCATCATTATAAAGCGATAGGCATTCCAGATTTTATTGGCAAAATTGCGTCCAGTTTCCAGAATGGATTCACTAAAAATTACATCGGCACCCTTAGGAGTGCCAAAAACCATAGAAAAACGGAGTGCATCTGCTCCAACTCTATCAATAATATCAATTGGATCAGGAGAATTCCCCAGAGATTTACTCATTTTTATCCCGTATTCATCTCTAACCGTGCCGTGAAGCAGGACAGTTTGAAAGGGAATAATATGGATGAAATGCAGAGTGCTCATAATCATTCTGGCTACCCAGAGGTAAATGATTTCAGGAGCAGTGATAAGTACTTGAGTAGGAAGGTAGCGTTTTAAATCTTCAGTTTCATCAGGCCAGCCCAAAGTGGAGAAGGGCCATAGCCAACTGGAGAACCAGGTATCCAGAACATCTTCGTCTTGATGAAAAGAATTGCTTCCACACTCAGGACAGATAGTAGGCATTTCTTTGGCTACTATCATCTTACCACAAGAATTACAATAGTAGACCGGAATCCTGTGTCCCCACCATATTTGTCGGGATATGCACCAATCGCGGATATTATTCATCCAGTGCATATAGACCTTAGTCCAGCGTTCTGGCTGAAAGCGGACTTCATCTTTTTCTACTACTTCAATAGCAGGTCCCGCAAGTGGCTTCATTTTTACGAACCACTGGTCGGAAAGATAAGGTTCAACCACGGTATCACAGCGATAGCAATGTCCCACAGAATGAGTGTAAGGTTCTATTTTTTCCAGTAAATCCTGCTGAGTTAATAATTCAACTACTTTTTCACGACAGGCAAAACGGTCTAATCCAACAAATTCTTTGCCCGCAGCAGAATTCATAACTGCCTGTTCATCCATAATCAGGATTTGAGGCAAATTATGGCGTTGACCTATTTCAAAATCGTTAGGGTCATGAGCAGGAGTGACTTTAACGCAGCCAGTTCCAAATTCCATATCTACATAATCATCCTCAAGGATAGGGATTTTTCTGCCTGTTAAGGGAAGCTCTACCTCTTTTCCTACTAAATGTTGATAGCGGTCATCCCGCGGATTAACTGCTACTGCCGTATCACCTAACATTGTTTCAGGACGAGTGGTAGCTACAACAAGGTAGCCACTGCCATCTGTTAGAGGATAACGAATATACCATAAATTACCATTTTCTTCACTGTATTCCACTTCATCATTAGCCAGAGCGGTCTCGCACCGTGGACACCAATTGATGATATATTTTCCTTTATAGATTAGACCTTCATCATAAAGGCGGATAAATACTTCTTTAACGGCACGAGAGAGCGTCTCATCCATAGTAAAACGAAGGCGTGACCAATCACAAGAAGCACCTAAA